>JACPSL010000024.1 GCA_016193285.1 Candidatus Melainabacteria bacterium | reverse complement strand
CCAGTTGGTGGAACAGAGTATGCTTTTAAGCAATTACAACTACCAATGCCAGGAATTAATATGTAGGCCATCTATTTTTGTTTAAACTTTAATATTTTCAAGAATTACGCCTTTTCTCGAGATTAATTTTCAAAGTTGCGTAAACACAGCTTACTTAAAATTTAAGTCTTTTATGCAACCAAAAATAATAATTGAAGATTTATAATTGAAGATTTACGACATATTCAATGTCTGGGTAAATTTCACTCTTCTTTTAAAAGGTTGTCCGTTTGTTACAGGAACCATGTCTTTTGTCCTTGGACTTATTTCTTGATTCTTATTATTTATGTTTTTTTCTTCTTGTAAATTATTAGTTGACTTTGCCACAATAAAAGGAGTTTCTGTCTGGGAATTAGAAAAAATGTCTACGTGCTTAAACTGGCTGTTTAAATCTTTTAAGCTTTGGCTATCACAGCTTAAGTCAGCTAAAAAATGTACCCCGCCTTGATTAGTACCACCAACAAGCAGTATTTTCTCTTCATACTCAATTAAATAAAGATTTTGACCAGGGACTAAAGGTAATATTTGTTTTAATTTTAATCCGGTGTTGTTTGCAAGTCCTGGAATAGTTGAAGTAATCTTTTGGGCTAAGTCATCAAGCAAATTTGTAGGGCTGCCAAATTTATTTCGCGACAAAATCTTCTTAGCTAAAAATAAAAGCCCAAACAACATAACTAAGATTAAAGATGTTCTAGCCACAAGATTTATAAAAGTAACATCTGGTAAAAAATAAGAATCACTCATTTAGTTTAAAAAGAAGTGTATGAACTTAAGAAGTTCCATAAGTCTTATTCTTCATCTTCTTCTAAGTATTTATGCCATATTCTTTGAGGTACAGTTGATAAAATTTCCTCTTCTTTCTCTAAATCATGCTCCTGACGTTTTAACAAATCATCTATCCAGTTTTCTTCTCTATTACTTTTTCTTTGTTTTACTTTATTGTCTTCATGCATAAGCTTCTCCATTTCATGTCAAATAGCATTAAAAGCGATAGCCATTTATTTGGCCATCGCTTTTAACTTTTACTAATTAGCAATTCACTAATTGTCACTACTTGCTGTGTCTTAACTGGTTTATTAACTACAACCTATTCATCATATTTCTACCCAAAATCTTATAAAAGCTAACAACTAAGGGATATTTATAGCTTTGCAAATTATAGTTATCATTTAGTTAAAACATTTGTTTATGGATTAAAATTAAAGAAACTCATTATGGACTTTCCAAAAGAGCTAAAATACTCAAAAAGTCACGAATACTTAAAGATTTTAAGTAGTTCAAATCAAGCCATTGTAGGGATTACATCATATGCAGGTAAAGAACTAGGAGATGTAGTATATGTTGAACTCCCTGAAGTAGGAAAAACTTATAAACAAGGAGACAAATTTGGCGTAGTAGAATCAGTTAAATCTGTTTCAGATTTATATATCCCAATCGAAGGAAAAGTTATTGAAATTAACAAAGAATTAAATGATCATCCAGAGTATGTTAATCAAGATCCTTATGGAAAAGGGTGGATGATAAAAATTGGACTTACTTCAGATTTACATCAAAATAAAAATTTAATTTCTGCTGATGAATATGCAAAGTTTGTTTTAGCAGAAGCACATTAGAAAAACTAATTATCGTCTTATTACACAACCAACAAGTTCACTCAAGCTTGGCTCATATAAATTTGAAAGTGAGATAGGATAAATTCCCCATACAACTACAAGTGCTAAAAGTGAACCTAGGACAACTACTTCTTGTGTTCTTAAGTCAGTTAACTTTGACCATTTTGGATTTTCTGGCCCCATAAAAATTTTTTGTAAAAGCCAAAGCATATAACCAGCAGTTAATATTACTCCAAGTGCAGAAAATAAAACACAAATTTGTCCAAAGTTAAAATGTAATGTTGTTGGAAAGTTAGAAAAATATTTTGAACTAAATGCACCATAAAAAACTAAACTTTCACCAACAAAACCAGAAAGCGCTGGTAAAGCAAGATTTGCTAATGCTGCTAATGTAAATAAATAAAAACATCTTGGCATGTATTTTGTCATTCCACCATAATCTGCAATAAGCCTTGTATGTGTTCTTTCATATAGAGTTCCTACTAGCATAAAAAGAGCAGCACTTATTAACCCATGACTAAACATCTGGAATATTCCACCGCTAAATCCTGCCTGTGTAAGTGATGCTACTCCAAGCAAAACAAAACCCATATGTGAAACAGATGAATAAGCAATTATTCTTTTCATATCATCTTGAGCAAGGCATGCAACTGCTGCACCAACAATATTTACACTAGCAAGTATTGTAATCCATAAACCATATTCAGCTAAAATGTCCGGGAAGAAACCTACACAAATACGATAAATCCCATATCCACCCATTTTTAAAAGTATTCCTGCAAGTAGCATGGACACTGGTGTTGGTGCTTCAACATGTGCATCTGGAAGCCATGTATGAAAAGGAAAAGACGGAAGCTTAATAATAAAGCATAAGAAAAATAAAAGAAAACACATAAGCTGAAAAATATGAGGTAAAGTTTTTCCGTACCTAGATAAAACTTCCATATCAAAAGTGTTTGCCCCACTTGCAAAAAATAAAAGTAGTACAGCAGCAAACATACATACACCAGCAATAAAGGTATAAATTAAAAATTTCATTGCTGCATAATTTTTATTTGGTCCACCCCAAACTGCAATTAAAAAATACATGGGTATAAGCTCTAATTCCCAAAGCAAGAAAAATAAAAATAAATCCTGAGCTACAAAAACTCCAAACACACTTGTACTAAGCAACATTAACATTGAATAGTAAAGTTTTGGCCTGTCTTTTGCAATTGGTTCACTTGCAATAATTGTTACTGGAAGTAATATTGCCATAAGGAGTACCATTGCAATACTTAAACCATCAACCCCAAGCTTAATTCTTATCGTATCTCCAAACCATCTGTAATTTTCAACATATTGAAGTGCTGTTAAATAAGGATCAAATTTTGAAAAAATAACAACTAAAACATTTAATAAAATATCTAATGAAAATATTAAGGACAAAAGTCTACAGAGAGATTCTTTACTTGGCAAAAAAGCAATAATAACTACTGCAATTAAAGGAAGAATAACGATGGTAGTTAATGCATGCTGTAAAAATATTTGAGTTAGTTTTTCCATTTCAATCAACTTACCTCAGCTTAGTTAACATAAACAAAAGTGAAAACAAAACAGAGCCAAAAATTACTAAAGCATATAACTGTCCACGACCTGTTTCCATATAACGTAACCCACTACCAATTAATGAGGTTACACTACAAAAGCCACTTACAAAAACCCCATCAACAATTGTCTTATCAATTACACCCCACAAGACACGATAAGAAGGCATTATAATTTTGCCTAAGATCCAAAAATATACTTCATCTACATACCACTTGTTAAAAGAAGTATTATAAATAAAACTTAAATTCTTTTTAATAAACTCATTAACTAAAACACCTTTTCTATAAACTAGCCATGCAAAAAAACTACCAACTATAAACGCAATAAAAGGTAACAAGTCTTGTATAGTTAAAAACTCTTTTAAAAATATTTGAAGACCCCACTCATGATGGATATGAGAAACTCCATAAGATATAAAAGATGAAAACTTGTCTCCACCTGGAATCAAAGGTGAACCAACTAGACCAATAAGTACAGAAGGAATAGCCAGGCCTATTAATGGAATAGTTATAGATGGAGTAGTTTCATGTGGATGAGCATGACCTTTATACTCACCACTAAAAGTCATGAAATATAGTCTAAACATATAAAATGCAGTTAACACTGCAGTAAGTAAACCAATTGTAAAAAGTATTTTGTCATGTTCCCATGCACTTGCAAGAATCATATCTTTTGACCAAAACCCACTCATAAACGGGAATCCAGAAATTGCAAGTACACCAATCAAACAAGTCAAGGACGTAATTGGCATAAACTTTTTTAAACCACCCATGTACCTCATATCTTGCTCATGATGGCATGCAATTATTACTGAACCTGAACATAAAAAAAGCATTGCTTTAAAAAATGCATGTGTCATGAGGTGGAATAATCCTGCTGAATATGCACCTAATCCTAATGCCATTACCATGTATCCAAGCTGGGAACAGGTAGAATATGCTAATGTTCTTTTTATATCATACTGACTTAAAGCAATGGTTGCTGAAAATATTGCAGTGATTCCACCAACCCATGCAACAGTATCCATTGCAAGTGGTGCTGCTATATAAAGTGGGTAAGCTCTAGCTATTAAATAAACACCAGCAGCAACCATTGTTGCAGCATGGATTAAAGCTGAAATTGGGGTAGGACCTTCCATAGCATCAGGCAACCAAACATGTAAAGGAAATTGTGCAGATTTTGCTATTGGTCCCATTAAAACAAATAACGCAATTGTAGTAACACTAATAACTCCAACTACAGGCAAAATATTTAAATGAACTGCAAAATCAATTGCATTTTTTAATTCACTAAATGATAAGGTTACTTTATCCTGCCAAAAAGTTTGAGTAGAAAAATAAAGCATAATTAATCCAATAAGCAAACCTGCATCACCAATACGATTTACAATAAAAGCTTTTGTACAGGCACTTGCTGCTTTTGGCCTAGCCCACCAGAATCCAATAAGTAAATAACTACACACTCCAACTAACTCCCAAAAAATATAACTTTGAAAAAGATTTGTTGAAAGCACTAAACCTAGCATTGAAAAAGTAAACAAGGAAAGATATGCATAAAACTTACTATAGCCAGGATCATCTTTCATATATCCATGTGTATAAACTTGTACAAAAAAGCTAACTACACAAACAAGTACAAGCATCATTGCACAAAGTGGATCAATTAAATAACCAACAAAAAGTTTAAACTCACCAGCACTAATCCATGGGAAATTTATTTCCAAAGTTCTCTCTGGATTTAAATAAACAAAATATAAAACAAAAAGTGAATGAATTAATCCATATGCTACAGCACCAATTGAAAGAGCTGCACTAACTTTTCTTGAGAAATAAAAAAACAACATTATAAGCAATGAGCTTACAAGTGGAACTGTTGCTATTAGCCATGAATATTTTAAAATTTGATGGGCCACAGAAATTGATTATATCTTTACTAAAAATTCTTTGTACTTTTTTCAACTCTAATTAAATTTATTTTTTATGTCTGATAAAAGGATCTAAGTCTTTTAGTGGACTGATCATGTATCTTATAAATAGCTATTTAAGAAAAAAATAATACATCCTACGTAATTTAATTAACTTCTATTTGTTAAATTATTAAAAAAAAATTATATTTTTTCTCTTTCATAAATTAAGTAATAGTCTTATTTTAGGCACGTTTAAAAATAAATCAAGTACAGTATTGACGATTATAAGGAAACAAAATGGGCATCGAAAGATTAGACAGAGGAAGATTGAATCATAGTCTCCCTCCCAAAGTAAGAAGAGTTTTGGACAAACAGTCTGGTGATGAAATTCAAATACCAGAAGAATGGAGAATAGTACAACCTGATGATGAGACTAATGTAGCTAACCGAAATGTTTTAGAAGCAAGGGAAGCACTAAATAATGAAGACAATATACCACAACCAAGTGCTCAAGCATTAACACAACATATACAACCTCCTGAAAGAGTCAACAGTAACACCAACGATGCAAGAAATGATCGCCCTGCATCACCACCACCAACAGGCCCAAGTGATCCTACACAACCAAACGATCCAACTTTTAGTCTACCCAGTACTGAAGTAGTTGAAGGACCTTCACAGCCTCAAAAAAGATTAAACCCATATTGGGTTTTGGGACCCTTGCTAATTATTTCAGGATTTTTAACATATCTTACACATGTAAAAGAAAGTATTCTAGGTATCTCAACAGAGCTAATGAAAGCACCTGCTACAGTATCTGCACTTATAGTAGGTTCAGCAACCGCAGCTGCAGCTTTTGCAGATACAGGTAGTTCTTCACCTAAATCAAAAATATTCAATTCAAACGAACCCAACAATAATAATGGACACAAAAATGGAAGCCACAATAGAGTTACTGGTTCTGGTGAGTAATTTAAATCAGTTATCTTTTTAATAAAGAAGTTATTGTAGCTGTTGGTATAGCACCTTTTTTAATCCAGTCTTGGATTTTTTCTTTGTCTGCTTTAAGTTCTTTAGTAAATGGATTGTATGTTCCTACTTCTTCAACAGGAGCACCATCTCTCTTATTTCTTTTATCAATTATAACAATCCTGTAAAAGGGAGATTTCTTTTTACCTTTTCTTGAAAGTCTTACTCGTAGCATTTTTGAATATACCTCAATCTAATATTAGAAAAGTTATTATAGCATCATTTCATCTTCCTTAAAAAACAAGCTTATTTCTCTTTTCGCACTACTTTCACTATCTGAACCATGCACTATATTCATTCCTGTATCAATTCCAAAGTCTCCTCTAATAGTACCTGCTTCAGCCTCAAGAGGATTAGTCTTACCCATCATTTTTCTTACTGTATTAATAACATCTTTCCCTTCCCATATCATTGCAACAATTGGGCCAGAAGTTATAAAACTTACAAGATCACTAAAAAATGGTTTGTCTTTATGTTCACCATAATGCTTTTTTGCAAGGTCATCACTAAGATGCATAAATTTCATTGCAACTAATTTAAAACCTTTATCTTCAAGCCTACCTATAACTTTGCCTATTAATCTTCTTTGAACTCCATCAGGCTTTATTGCTAAAAATGTTCTTTGCATAAAATTTACCTTATCATAAGTTAAAATATTATGGTAAATTTGCCTGATATCTTTTTGTTATACTAAAAACTTAACAGAGAAAACGGAGAAAACGGAGAAAAGAGGAGAAAAGAAAAAATGAAATTAAGATCTAAAAGAAATTCTTATGGTTTTACGTTAATTGAACTTTTAGTTGTTGTTGTAATTATAGGTATACTAATTACACTTGCAGTTCCAAACTTAATTGGTGCTCAAGACAGAGCAAAAAATGCAAGCGTAAATGCAAGTGTGCAAGCTCTTAGAGCAAATATTGCAATTGCAACAGTAGATATGGGTGGAGTTGTACCAAAAGATGCAAATGAAATTATTGAACTTGGTATAGCAAAAAGTTTAACAAACCCTTTTACAAATGAACCAGTTAGAGTATTAGATGGTACAGAAGGCGAAAAAGCTGGTGATATTTGTTACTTATCAGATTCAACTTTACAAGAACCATTTATATTAGGAAAAAGTACTGAAGTAAAGACACAAGAAACTTTAGGTGGTTTTGTACTAACTGGGTATGGTGTTGTAATGAGCATGCCAGATGTTATTATTTCACTTGATAATGGAGGAGCACAATAAAAAGACCATAGACTACAATTATTAATTAAATTTATGCCAAGATTAAAATCAGCAATTAAAAGAGTAAAAACTTCTGAAAGAAATAGACTTAGGAACCAAACAAAAATATCAGAGATAAAAACTTTGATTAAAAAAGTTAACCACTTTGTATCAAAAAATGATGAGAGTTCAGCAAAAGCTACTGCAAATAAAGCTTTTGCAGTAATTGACAGAGCTACTTCTAAAGGTATACTTCATCTTAAAAATGCTGCTCACAAAAAGTCAAGAATCTCTAAGTGGTTAAAAATGCTTGAATCGAAAAACGTTAAATCATAATCTTAAAAATAAAAAAATCCACTTTATTGGAATAGGCGGCATTGGAATGAGTGCCCTTGCAAGATATTCCTTTAAAGAAGTTTCAACTTTAATATCTGGTTCTGACAGAGAATACTCAGAGCTAATTTCAACCCTCATAACAGAAGGCATTAAAGATATTTGGAGCCCTCATAGTAAAGAAAACATAAAAAAAATAAATCCAGATATTGTGATTTACTCTACAGCTATAGAAAATATAAACGAAGAACTTAAATGGGCAAAAGAAAACAACAAGCTTATTCTCCACAGAGCAGATTTACTTGAATACTTTACTTCTTCAAAAAAATTAATTTCAATTTCAGGCACACATGGAAAAACTACAACAACTGCAATGGTTGCAGAAGTACTTTTAAAAAACAATTTTTCCCCATCTGTAGTTTTAGGAGGAATACTCCTTGCCAAAAATACAAATATAATTACAGATAGTGGAGAATATTTTGTTATTGAAGCTGATGAAAGTGATAAAAGCCTTCTTAAAGGGAATCCTGAAATTGGAGTCATTACAAATATTGAACCTGATCATTTAGAGAATTTTCCTCATGGTTTTGAAGAAATAAAAAATTCATTTCTTGAATTTGCAAAAAAATCAGTTTTAAATAAAGGATTGGTTTTTTGCTTGTCTGACAAAACCACAAAAGAACTTATTACAAACAATTTTGACTTAGATAATCCAAAATTAATTTCATATGGCTTTTGTTCTGAAAACAATGCACCAAAAATAAGTACAAAATACAATGCCACAACTAAAAGCTGGGATATTTACTTAAAAGAGAATTTCTTAACATCAATGCAGCTTAAATATCCAGGTGAACACTATATTCTAAATGCTCTTGCTACATTTTCAGTTTGTTATTTAATAGGTATAAGTCCTGAAAAAATAAAAGAGTCACTTGAAAATTACAAAGGTGTTAAAAGAAGATTTCAAATCATATCTAATAAAGAAATTACAATTATTGATGATTATGCTCATCACCCCACTGAAATTCACGAGACAATAAAAGCAGCAAAATCATTGAATCCTAAAAGACTTATCATTGTTTTACAACCCCATCAGCCAAGAAGATTAAAAGATTTATGGAATGAGTTCATAAAGATATTAAAAAGTGAAGAGAGCATTACCTTTGTAACAGATATATATATAGCAAGGGGTAAGAACATTAATAACATATCAAGTGAAAAATTAATCCAAGAAATCAATAAACCAAATATTAACTATTTGCCAGGAAATATTAATGAAATCACAGACTCTCTAAAAAAAATTATTAAACCAAATGATTTAATTCTTATAATGGGAGCTGGTAATATTACAGAGATTGGTCAAAAATTACTAGGATTACATAAAAGGGAACAAGTAGCACAAAATAAATACTAAAGATACAAACAAATAAAAGTGAAAACATTAGAAAATATTGAATTATCAAACTTTACTACAATGAAAGTTGGTGGTGTTGTTAAAAGAATTTGTTTCCCAACAACTACCCATGAATTAATTGAATTTATAAATTCACTTTTTAATAATAATGAACCATGGATATTGTTAGGAGCTGGTTCAAATGTTCTTGCTTCTTCTTTAGATATTCCAGCAACTGTGATTTGTACCACTGGACTAAACTTTATAGAAAAGCTTGGTACAGATTTAATACTATGTGGAGCTGGTACACGATTACCAAGATTAGCAGCTTATGCAGCAAAACTAGGGCTTTCTGGCATGGAATTCTTTGAAGGCATACCAGGATCAGTAGGCGGTGCAGTAGTAATGAATGCAGGAGCACATGGTTTTAGCACAAATCAAATACTAGAAACAGTTACAATATTAAATTTAAAAAACTGGAAAATAGAAATTCTTACTCCTAAAGATATAAAGTTTGGTTATAGAACATCTACAATCAATACAAATGAACAAATTGTACTTTGTGCAAAATTTAGAATGACACAAGATACTGAAGCTGCAATCAGATCAAGAATGAAAGAAAATAACATTGCGAGACAAAAATCACAACCAATAAAAGAACCAAGTGCAGGATGTATTTTTAGAAACCCAATTGAATTAAACATGTCTGCAGGAAAAATTCTAGACTCAATTGGTGCAAAGGACTGGAAGGTTGGCTCTGCTCAGGTTTCTTCTATTCATGCAAACTTTATAATTAATTTGGGTGATGCTAGATCACAAGATATTTGCAAGTTGATTAGTAAAATGCAGGAAAAAGTACTTGAAAAATATAATGTATTATTAAAACCAGAAATAAAACCACTTGGAGTTTTTAGTGAACAAGAAGCATCTATTTGGACAATTTCAGATAGTTCTTCTAGTAATTCATTTATTATTACAAATAACATGTAATCATTTTTTAAACATATGTTAATCCTTGATATGTTATTTTATTTTAGTTATGAGGAATAAGGTTTTAGAAAAGTAAAACAAAAAATGAAATCACAAGATAAATTAAATAAATCACTTATAATTGTAGAATCACCAGGTAAAGTAAAAACCTTTAATAAGTTTTTAGGTAAAGATTACTTAGTAAAAGCAAGTATAGGACACATAAGAGATCTTCCAGAAAGAGGATTAGGGGTAGACATTAAAAACAATTTTGAACCTATTTATGAAATACTAGAAATAAAATCTAAAGTAGTTAAAGAATTAAAAGAATTAGCAAAAAAAGCAATTAAGATTTATCTTGCTCCAGATCCTGATCGGGAAGGAGAAGCAATTGCTTGGCATCTTTCTGAAATTTTAGGCAAGCCAGATAAGACTGTAAGAATTGAATGTAATGAAATTACAAAAGATGCAGTAAAAAATGCAATTAAGCACCCCAGAAAAATAAATATGGATTTAGTTGAAGCACAACAAGCAAGAAGGATTTTAGACAGGCTTGTTGGCTATAAGATAAGTCCACTTCTCTGGAGAAAAGTTGGTGCAAAATCAGCAGGAAGAGTACAAAGCGTAGCACTAAGACTTGTAGTAGAAAGAGAAAAAGAAATAAATGCATTTAAAAAAGAAGAATACTGGTCTATTCATGCAGAAATTGAAAAAGACAAAATCTTACTTTCGGCAAATCTTTATAAATGGGATGGAAAAACTATATCAACTCCTAAGAGCAAAGAAATAAAATCATCACTAATCATAAAATCAGAAAAAGATGTAAATGAAATTGTTTATGAGTTAAAAAAAGCAGATTTTGTAGTCAGCAATATTGAAACAAAAATTTATAAAAAAACTCCTCTCCCTCCCTTTATTACCAGTACTTTACAAAGAGCTTGTGCAAATATATTTGATTTTACAGTAAAAAAAACTATGAAAATTTCTCAAGAACTTTATGAAGGTATTGAAATTGGAGATGAAGGACCTGTTGGATTAATTACTTATATGAGAACAGATAGTACTAGGATTTCAAATGAATCAAGGGAAGAAGCAAAAAAATTTATATTAGAAAAATATAACAATAAATACTATCCAGAAGAACCAAGAATGTATAAACAAAAAAAACAAAACATACAAGATGCTCACGAAGCCATAAGACCTACTAGTATTTTTAGAACTCCTGAAACATTAAAAAAATATTTAAATTCTGATCAAATAAAAGCTTACAAAATAATTTGGGAAAGATTTCTTTCAAGTCAAATGGCACAAGCAGAACTTTTAACAACAGTAGTTAAAATTAAAGCAGGAAAGGGATTATTTCATGTAACAGCAACTGAAATAATATTTGATGGATTCTTAAGGGCATTCGAATCAAATTATGGAGATGAAGAGGAAGAAGAAAACAAAAAAGATCTGCTTTTAGATGAAGAGATTACTCAATTACCTGATTTAAAAGCAGGTGATAAACTTATTCCAAAGTCTATTAACCCAAAGCAACATTTTACAGAACCTCCAAGTAGATTTAATGAAGCAAGTTTAGTAAAAAAACTTGAAGAACTTGGCATAGGAAGGCCAAGTACTTTTGCTAATACCATAAGTACAATTTTAGACAGGAAATATGTTCACAAGCTGGATAAAAAAGCACTAGCTCCTACAAAACTAGGACTTATAGTTACTGAGTTACTAATCAATCATTTCCCTAAATATGTTGACTATGACTTTACTGCAGAAATGGAATTAAGCCTGGATAAAATTGAAGAAGCTAAGCAAAAGTGGAATAAAATGATTTCAGATTTTTATGTAGGTTTTAGTGAAACATTAAAAAAAGCACAATCTGAGCTTTTAAAGGTTGAAATTAAATCAGAATACAATTGTCCTAAATGTGGAAAACCAATGCTCTTACGAGGGGGACGTTTTGGACCATTTTTAGGATGTTCAGATTATCCAGAGTGTAAAACAGTAATTAATTTGAATAAAGATGGAGTACCATACAAAGAGGACAGAGAATCCAATGAAAAATGTTCAAAATGCAAAAGTACAATGATCATTAAACATGGTCCTTATGGTGAATACTTACAATGTACAAACGAAGAATGTAAGCACAGAGCAACTTTCCTTAAAACAATAGGGATCAAATGTCTAAGAGAAGGATGTGGAGGAGAGCTAATTGAAAAGAGATCCAGAGCTGGAAAAATATTTTATGGTTGTTCAATGTGGTCAAAGACTAAATGCAATTCTGCTTTTTGGTTCAGGCCAATATCATCATACTGCCCTGAATGTAACTCAATACTTACCTTTAAAGAGACTTCAAGAATTACACAAATAATTTGCTCAAACAAAGAATGCAAATATCAAAAAGACCCGTCACAAGAAGAACTTACAAAATATGGAAGTCAAAGGAAGAAATCTACTGAACAGGTTCAGGTTCAATAATTTCTTCTTTTACTTCTTGAGGCTCAATTGGAAAAGGAGCAATTGGTTCTCTTCTTTTTTTTCTTTTACTTTTAAGCAAGCCTTTAATAATTTCATTTAATCCCTCATTATCCAGTTCTCCAACATGCATTTTATAAACTGAACCATCTGGTCTTATAAAAGCAGTAGTTGGTATACCTTTAACATGAAACCTGCTGGATATTAAAGAACCATTTTGATCTTCTACATCAATATTAAAAAAAGCAACATTGTTAGTAGTTTCTTCATAATTTTTTTTAACTTCAAAAAATACTGGCTTATATTGCCTGCAATGTGGACACCATTCTGCTGTAAATGAAACAACTAAAGGCATCTTGTTTTCAAGTGTGGTTTTAATTTCAGTAAGAAGAGCTGACTCAGGTAAGTCATCAATAACTGTAGTAAGTTTTTTTCCTTTACATCCAGATAAAAATAGTGCAAGGATTACACAAGATAAAATGTACAATTTTTTTTTATAGGATTTCATTTGCTTCATTAGATTTATTACTTAAAAAGTATAGCAAGATATGGAAGTAGTAATATTTTTACATATATGACATCATATGACATGTGCCATACAGACTACTAAAAAAAGGGATTGAAGTTGAATTATTTGCTGGAACTAAGGATGGAAATGTTCTTCCGTTGTCTTCTAAATTAAAAGATAAGTTTAGCTATATCTCACAAGAGCCTGACGAGAGAAATTTTGAATATATTACAAAGCCATGTACAGATTACAATGATTTATTTAAAGAGATCATTACACCAAGAATTAAAGTGAGAAATTATTTAAACAAATTAGATAATTTAATATTAATCCCTGGAAGTGCCATACCACTTCATTTTGATAAATGTTTTTATTCTTCCAATTTAAATGAACCGTATTATAAATTTATTTTTAATACATATAAACACAGAATTATTACTACAAGCCTTCATATAAATATAGGAATTGAAAATTATGATACTCTTTTTAAATTGTTATGTGCTTTAAGATTAGATACTCCTCTTTTTCTTGCTTTAAGTGCATCATCTTGTTTCCATGATGGGAAACTAACTGGTTTTCAATCTTACAGATGGCATAGTTTTCCAAAAACACCAACATTTGTCCCATTTTTTACAAACCACAAAAGTTATATAAGCTGGATAAATAAACAACTTGCTAACAAAGAGATGTATAACATTAGACATCTTTGGACAAGCATAAGACCAAATGGACCTAACAGACCTTATAAGTTAAATAGAATAGAAATAAGAATTTGTGATTTAGTAAGTGATACAAAAAAAATTTTAGCAATAGTTAGTTTCATTGAATCTATAATTCAAAGATATTTAATTAAAGAAACATGGCCTAAGGTTTTAAATAAAACAAAATCAGAGTTAAACAAGCTTGTTGAAATTCTTGATAAGCAAGAAGAGCTAGTTGCTAAAGACGGGCTTAAAGCAAAAATCTGGGATTGGCGCAATGAACGTAGTAATGAAGCTTCTAAAATAATTGAGTCTTTATATAAAGAAAATAAAGATATAGCAAAAAAAATTGATGTTTTAAAACATTATAATTTAATAACTAATATCTTAGAAAAAGGAAATGAATCTACAGAATTTTTAGTAACTTATAAAAATAAAAAATCAATTGATACAACAATGCAATATTTTATCCAACAATTTAAAAATATGGATTTAAGGTACTACAATAAAATTAAATGAAACAAGCTTTAGAAAAAACAACACCAGACTTTGTAAATAATATTGAGAATGAACTTAATATCATAGAAGAAAACTTATCTAAAAAACTTCCAGCTAAAAGTAAAACTCTCTTAGAAATTATCCAGTATATTTTCCAAGCAGGTGGAAAAAGAATAAGACCTGCATTGTGTTTATTGATTGCAAAAGCAACAGGTTATATTACAAATAAACATTTAATCTTAGCAGAGTTAACTGAACTAATTCATACAGCAAGCCTTATTCATGACGACATAATAGACTCTGCGAGATTACGAAGAGGCAGGGAAACAATAAACAACATCTGGAATGATAAACTTTCAGTCATTACTGGAGATTTTTTATTTGCTCAAGCTTCAATAAGACTAGGAGTATTAGAAAATACAGAAATTGTAAAAATTTATGCGAAAGTATTAAGTGATCTTTGCGATGGTGAAATCGAGCAATATTCATATTTATTTAATCCTAATATTTCTTGGGAAAAGTACATAGAAAAATCTACTACTAAAACAGCCAGCTTATTTGCAGCAGCATGTACATCTTCAGCTATTTTAAACAATCAAACATCTAAAATAATTAAAGAGGCTGAAAGCTTTGGAAAGAACTTTGGAATTGCATTTCAAATAGTAGATGATATTTTAGATTTTACTAGTTCAAGTAAAAAAATAGGAAAAGAAGTTGGAACTGATTTAAAGCAAGGGATAATTACAGCTCCTACACTATTTGCATTAAACAGTACAAATGAAAGAGCAAAACAAATTAAGCTCTTAATAGAAAATAGATTTAGCTCTGGTAGTGATTTTGATAAAGCAATTAAACTAATTTTTGAACTTGGTGGATGCGAAAAAGCAAAAGAAGCAGCCATTGAATATATTGACAAAGCAAAAGAAAATCTTTCTTTTGTAACTGATATAAACATAAAAACTCATTTAATAAAGGCAGCTGATTGTATTACAGCTTTGTCAGAATAAATCTTTAATGATTTCAGCATTTCATGAAATGTTATTATTTATACGTGTTGGGTATAATCGATGTCTAATATAGTTTTATGTCTACTATAATCGATACAATCAAATATTGGTCTGAAGATGAGAATTGAGAATTAAAAACTACTCTATTCCTACCACTGGTCTAAGCATTATCTCATCAGCTTTTGGTGCAGTAGGAATGTCTACTAATTTAGGCATTTGAGGTTTTGAGGTTACAAGGTTTCGAGGTTTTGAGGTTACAAGGTTTCGAGGTTTTGAGGTTACAAGGTTTCGAGGTTTTGAGGTTACAAGGTTTCGAGGTTTTGAGGTTACAAGGTTTCGAGGTTTTGAGATTGAAGGGCTGACTGCTGATTGCTGATTGCTGAGAGCTAATTGCTGACTGTCATCTTGTACCCACTGTTCAATATCTTCCATCTTTATTCTGCCTACTTCTTCATCTAATTTGTCAGCCTCAATATCACCATTATTATTTTCAAGAACAAAAGAGTTAACTAGCGATGAACTTGCTTCCTTATTTTTAAATGTTTGAAAAATAAATATCAATATTGCTACAAATAAACATACTCCTAAAAAATAATAAAAATGATATACCTTTATATAATCTTCATTTCTAGTTCTGTTACTGTTTTCAAAAAGTAAGTCAAAATCATCGCCATGTAGGGGCGAGGTAACCTCATATCTTATTTTATTTATGCTATCTCTAGGGTATGTAGGCATGTTTATTTTTTCACAGGGCTGACAGGACTGATAGTTATAATAAATGCTTATGAGCCTTCCTGTCTATGTGCTTAAAAGAATTTTATCAAGTATTCCTTTGCTTCTTGTAATTTCAGTAATAAGTTTTTCAATCATACGATTAAATATAACTATTAGAAATATTAATTTATCATTATTAAGTCTTATTTTGATTTCATTTTTTTTGTTTTATCTCTTAACAAAGATAAAAAACTGGTACTTTCTTGGATTTATTAGTTTAATTAGTTTAATTAGTTTTTCTTATTATTTATCTTCTTTTGAAATACTTCCATTTCCATTTATATTAAGTTTTATACTTCTTAGCTTATTTTTATTCTTGTACTGGGTCCAATCATTTGTAAGCAAATCATTTTACTTGCCTTATATTGTAATGTTTATATCTCTTATCGTGGTGTCGTCTAACTTTGGTTTTAAATATCCAGTAAATATTCCAATAAAATCAGTAGTATTAAAATCTGGAGATCCATTAGCTGAACTTAGATTTAATCCTGCAATAAGTACAGAAGTTCTTAAATTAGAAGAAAAAAGATTAGGATTAAATGAACCTTGGCATATTCAATATTTACTCTGGTTAAAAGGATTATTTCATGGGGATTTAGGAGTTACCCAACAAAATCAATCCGTAAGCAAGGTAATTCAAAAACCAGTAATCAATACTCTTTTACTTAGTTTATGTACTCTTTTTTCAACATGGTTTATTGCAATTCCTCTTGGAATATGGGCTGCACTTAACAGAAATAAATTTATAGATAAATTTTTAGCAATTCTCACTTCATGCAGCATGTCTACCCCAACATTTATTCTTGCTGTTTTAGGATTGCTTTTTGCATTAAATAGTCAAGTCCTTCCTATAGGTGGACTTACAAGTGTTAGTTTTTATGAGATGAACTTATTTGAAAAAATATTTGATCTAATTAAACACTTAATTTTACCTACAACTATACTTACACTGGTTTCTATTAGTGGTCTACAAAGACAAATGAGGGCTAATTTACTTGATGTACTTAGACAAGAATATATTAAAACAGCAATTGCAAAAGGCTTGCCTCAAAATATGGTTATCTATAAACATGCTCTGAGAAATGCTATAAATCCATTAATTACAATTTTTGGTTTTGAATTTGGAGCTTTACTTAGTGGTGCAGCTTTAACTGAAACAATACTTGCATATCCAGGTCTTGGAGCACTTACCCTTGAAGCTGCAAGAAAAATGGATATAAATCTAACTATGGTTACTTTAATGATGGGAGCTACGATGCTTATAGCTGGTAATTTAATTGCAGACTTGCTTTTAAAATTTGCTGATCCAAGAATTAAGTTTGAGAATTAAAAACAAATGATCATATTAGAAAAAATTTTAAAAGATAAAATTGCAAAAATAAGTTTAATTGTAATAACAACTCTATATTTGTTAATAATCTTGTCTGATTTTATTTCTCCTTATAATCCAAATACAAGAAATCCAAAAGGAAGTTATTTGCCTCCTTCAAAAATATATTTTCTTGAAAGTGGGATGATATTTTCTCCTTTTATATATAAAACAACTTCTACATTTAATGAAGAAACTTTTACAAAAAAAATTATTGAAGATAAAAATACAAAATATTTTATTAAGTTTTTTGTAAAAGGAGAAGAATATAAAATTCTTAATTTAATTCCTTGTTCAGTTCACTTGTTTGGAACAAACGGTGAACAAAGAATATATCTTTTTGGAACAGACAGAAATGGGAGAGATATTTTTTCTAGAATTCTTCATGGTGGCAAACCAAGCTTGACAATTGGCTTTGTGGGGCTTTTAATTGTTTTCCCGCTTGGTCTTTTATATGGCGGGGTATCAGGTTATTTTGGTGGTGCGATTGACAACTTTATGATGAGAATTGCAGAAGCAATAATGAGCCTTCCTTATTTTTATTTAATAGTTGTTTTAGCAAGCATCCTGCCAACAAATATTTCTAACTCACAAAGATTTTTATTAATTACAATTATTTTATCTTTTGTAAGCTGGGCAGGGCTTAGTAGAGTAATACGTGGACAGGTTTTGTCAATTAAAGAAGAAGAATACATCCTGGCTGCAAAAGCAATAGGAATAAATGATTTAAAGATTATAATTAAACATATTATTCCACAAACAACAAGTTACATAATAATTGCAGCAACATTATCAATTCCTGGATTTATTATTGGTGAAAGTGCATTAAGTTTTTTAGGTATGGGAATAACTCAGCCAGATCCAAGTTGGGGAAATATTTTAGCTGAAGGAAAAGAACTTTCTAACATGTTACTTCGCCCATGGATATTACTTTTACCAGCAGCTTGTATTTTTGTTTCTGTGCTTTGTTTTAACTTAGTTGGGGATAAACTTAGAGATATTTTAGATCCTAGGAGTTAATTTGGCTTCCTCCCATAATACTTTGCAAGAGGCCAATAAATTGAATAAAACATTCCAAGTAAAATAATTAAATAACACAAAAGTCTTGTTTGGTTAAAAAATAAGAATAAAGAAATTAATAAATATTGCTCGCCGATGTGAAACTGGAGTATTGGAATTGATTTGTAGATTCTTTCGCCTAAAGAGAAAATCTTGTTTAAGACCATAGACCATAGACTATAGACTATAGACCTTTTTCTGGTCTCTGGTCTCTGGTCTCTGGTCTGTAGTCTAGATTCTAGTTTTATATCCTGATTCACATAGTAATCAAACAAATAAACAAAAAACAAGCTAGCCATTGCAAGAGGCCATATTTTCCAGTCTTCATAAACTCTATAATGTCCCCATGCAATTGAAAAATAAATTAAAAAATCTTTTACTCTGTCTGTTACTCTGTCGTACCACGCTCCAAAATTGCTTGATTCATTTCTATATCTAGCTAATTGACCATCTAAACAATCTAAAATAAAAACTAATTGAATTAACACAGCACCAATAATTAAAAAGACTGGGATTCCTGTTGCAATAAAAGCACATGTAATTAAACATAAAAACAAAGAAGAAGTAGTAACACAGTTAGGAGTAATCCACTTTATATCACTTATAAAAATAAGAAGAATATTTGCAAGTTGTCCGCTAAAAATTGATGCCCACCAGCCGTCTTTTTGCTTTATTGCAGATTTTATTTTTTGTTTATCTATCTTTTTAACTTTTCACTTTCATATTCATTCATAAAGAAAGTTTCATTTATACCAGGATATTTCCCATGTTGAACATCATAAACAAAATTTTTAACTGCGTTTTCAATTTCTTTTCCAACTTCAGCATATCGTCTTACAAAGCTTGGTTTAAAATCTGTATACTTACCAATTAAATCATCTGTTACTAAAATTTGACCATCACATCTTGAACCAGCTCCAATGCCTATTGTAGGAATACTTAAAGCTTCTGTAATTATTTCTGTAGTTTCAGATGACATTAATTCCAACACAATTGCAAAACAACCAATATCTTGTAAATCTTTAGCTTGCTTTAAAAGATCTTTTGCAGAGTCAGCATTTTTCCCTTGAACTTTATTTCCACCTAAAGTATTAATTGATTGTGGAGTAAATCCTATATGTCCTAAAACTGGTATACCAATGGAAATCATTTTTTCTATGGTTTGTAAAATTCCTTTTGATGCACCTTCTAACTTAACAGCATTAGCTCCAACTTGCAGACATCTTCCTGCGTTTATAACTGCTTCTTTCCTACTAACTTGATAACTTAAAAAAGGCATGTCAACAACAACAAGTGCATTTTCAACACCTCTAGTTACAGCTTTAGCATGATGTAACATTTCATCCATTGTTACTGAAAGTGTCTTTTTGTGACCAAGAGCTACTTGAGCCAAGCTATCTCCAACAAGAATAATATCTACTCCTGCTTTATCTAAAGCCTTTGCAGTACTGTAGTCATAAGCAGTTAAAGCTACTATTTTTTTATTTTGTTTTTTATATTCTTTAATTGTATGAATTGTAGTAGGCATGGGCAGTATTAATTTTACATGATAAGTGTAAATTAGTTAACAATGCTTTTTCGTCATGCTTGTAAACTTTTCTGTAAATGATTCATTTAAGGAAAGGTCAAACTCTCTTAACCATCTTGAAATATAATTCTTATCAAAATTTGAATTTTTCAAAATTATATTACTTATATCTTCAATATCTCTTTCTCTTCCTGCTATAACTTTGTGAATAATTAGATCTTCTATTGACGCAAAGTTGACAGACGTGCCTGATATATTAATTTTATTTGCTCTTTTAATTGCTTCTTGTTCATATGGTGAGAATGAAAAAATCAAATCAATTCTAATTCCACTTGTTCCATCTATTACTGGCAAGACCATTAGCTCTTCTACAAATTTTCTAGGATTATCAGGAAGTATTTTTAATTCCAGGCTGCTTGCAATTTTAATTATGCTATCTAATTTTTCAACACTCACTCCAAGTGTAATGTCTATGTCTTTTGTAAATCTAGGCTCCCCATACAGGAGAACTGCTTGTCCACCAATAACCATGTAAGGGATATTAGATTTTTCAAACTCAGTAGCTAGCTTTTTTAGGAGGTTTTGAAACACTATTTAAAAGTTTTGCAATTCTTATATCTGTATCTATTCCTTCAAGAGGATTTTTTAGAGGGATTACCTTTAACTGAACTGCTTCATTATACATCCATTCATATAATTTTTGATTTTTCTCAAAATCTGCTTTCTCATTTGCTATTAATGAATCTTCAAACTCCTTATATTTTTTATAGTTTCTAATCATATATTCAGTTTCTAAGTTTCTGTTCTTCTTAATGTAAATATACCACACTGCAATTCTCCGCAAGCCGGTCTTACTCTCCACCACATTGAACTAAGCCAATTTGAAATAGTGTTATATGCTTCTCCTGTTTTTCCACCAATAACTGAAGCAAGAGGTACTGCAATTGGATTTACTTTTGTTTCATAAGCACATGCAAGCTGATCTACGTTTCCTGCAATTGGTCTATTTCTTTTATCAAAATCTAAATCATCATCATCTCTTTTATAGAGTAAATATTGTTCAAGATTTCTAAGTGCGTCTAGTGTTTTTTGTCCAATATCAAGAATCCAATTTAAAGAAGAATCTTTTTCAGTAAAAGTTTTTACACAACTAATAGCAGTAGAACCAAGAGCACAAGCAGTTGCATTAAATCCTTTTTTCTTATTTGCAATGGCCCAGCTCTTATTATTTTGATATGCAGGTTCTACCCGATTCATGAATTTGATATACCCAAGTTTGTAAAAAATCATATACAAAAACGAGTATTAATGTGATTAATTTTTTTTCATAGAGCTAAAGTTAGTTAAGGCACTTAATTGCAATACAGTAAAAGTAGGTAATGTAATTAAGTTAAGTTAACAAATGACACTAAGAATTTCAGAAAAAGTACCACCACATTTACAAAGATTGGCCCAAAGGTTAGATGTTCAAATAAAAACCCTCGAAGCAGGGGGTGATACAAAGTCTGTGTTTGACCAAGATGAACAAAGGGCATTACAAACTTTAGGTACTGAAAAATATCTTGCTTATTTAACAAGAACCAGAAAAGGGTTAGGTCAACTAGAAAGTCTTAGTGAAGAGTAAGATTGAAATTATATAACTCTCACAAACTCTGACTTGCAAGTAATGCAGCACCTAATAAGCCTGCATCATTGTTGAAAAGGATTTCTAAGACCTCATTCTTGCTGACATTATGTTTTAAATTTAAAAAAATCTATCTGCTGAAACTATAAATGCCCTATCACTTATCTTTTTAAGCAGGTTTTTTTCTAATACTATTTGCACAATTGGTATGTTCCCAAGATTTTTAACAAGATTAAAATGGTGGTTTTCTATTTCCTGTGAGGACAACTTTACTTCGAAAAGAATCCAAGGTTTATTGTCTTTTATAATAAGAAAGTCACTTTCTTTCCCATCTTTTGTTCTTACAAAAAAAATATCTGCTTTCCCATATCCTGCATCAGACCATAGTGTGACTAAAGCTTTTAATTCACATGCAACATAATTTTCAAACCTTACACCAGGGCTATTAACCCTAGTCCAGTCAAAAAAATAAACTTTACTTTCTTTCTTTATTGTTCTTGATATTTTTTTTGTGTATGGCTTAATAAAAAACAAAACATAAATAAGTTCAAGTGCTCTTAAATGGTTCTTTACTGTTTCAAAACTTATTTCCAAATCCTCTTTTAAAGAATTTATAGATAAAAGACTTCCTACTTTACTTGGTAGAGTTAAAATCAGTTCAGCTATTTTATCTAAATCTTTTATTTGTGAAATTTCCCTTAAATCTTCATATATAAGTTTTTCTATATAGTCATCTTTCCATTTATTATGAAATGTTTCTTTTCCACTAATCAAAGGCTCTGGAAACCCACTAAATTTAAACAGTGTTTCAAATTCATCTTGATTTGAATCTCGCTCCAGCCATTTTTTAATAAAATCTTCTGCTGTTAAGTTTAAGTCATTAACTATACTTTTCCTCTTTGATACCTCAGAAAGTATTAATGGATACAAATGAAACAGAAAATATCTGCCTGCTAAACTATCACCAGCTTTTCTAAAAAGATCTAGCCTTGCACTTCCAGTAACAATTGTTTTTATATTCTTGTCTTCATTTTTATCAAAATGCTCTTTTAAAATGTTTTTCCATTTTTTAACTTTATGAATCTCATCAAAGCAAATCCAAATATTTTTTTTGCCTCTATTAATATCATTAAGATAAAAATCTTGATCTTTAATATATTTTTGTCTTATGTTTTTTATATCCCAGTTATAGTATAAATTCTCACAATTAACTGTATTCAAGAAATGCTTAGCTATAAATGTCTTACCAGAACGCCTAGGCCCAGCAAGAAATCTCATTTGTTTGCTGAAATCTTTTGAAGTAAAGATATTCTTAACGAATCTTTCTATCATGGCTAATTTATAGTATACCTTAAAAAAGCCATGGCTAGTTTAGATATCTGTCTAAATTAGCCATTCTTAATATAAAGATGCCACTAAAAGCATTAACTCTCACAAGCTCTGACTTGCAAGTAATGCAGCACCTAATAAGCCTGCATCATTGCCTAATATACTTTTTTCAACATGAATAGATTTTACAAGAGCTGGCAAAACTTGTTTGCTAATTTCTTTAGTTAGATATTTAAGATTTATTTTACTAGACAATCCTCCGGACAAAATTATTTTTTCAGGATCAAATACCTGAAATAAATTACATATTCCAAGAGAAATATAAAAATGCCAGTCTTCGATTATCCTAATTGCTAAAATACTATTCTTGTTTTTTGCTGTGGCTAATTTAAATAAATCTCTTGTACTAATTTTTTTGTAACTATCTGGAAAATAATGTTTTATAAGTGCAAGGAGTCCATTTCCAGATGCATATGCTTCTAAACAATCATATCTTCCACATGTGCAAAGTCTTTGTTTTGTATAACTTAGTTTTATGTGCCCAATCTCGCCACCTGCAAAATGAGCTCCTCTTACTAATCTTCCATTTACTACAACTCCTCCACCAACTCCAGTTCCTAAAGTAATCATAAGAAGAGGATTTGCACCACGTGCTGAACCAATTTGATATTCTGCATAAGCGGCTGCATTTGCATCATTTTCAACAACTACAGGTAGTCTGTATTTTTGTTGAAGAAATTCTTTTACTTTTGTACCTTGCCAGCCAGGAATATTTCCAGTTGAACCAACTATTCTTCCATTATCACTTACCATGCCGGCTGTTGAAATTCCAATTCCAGCTAAAAGATATTTTTTAGAAAACTTTTTATAAAAATTACTAATTACGTTTAATATTTTTATCCCGTGAGGTGTGCTTACACTATAAACAGGAGTTACTAACTTTCCACTAGAAACTAATGCCGAGGCTATTTTTGTCCCGCCAATATCTACACCCATAATTGTTTTTTTTAATTCTGATTTTTTCATATATACCAAATTAAAACTGCTGGAATATGACAATTATAAGATCCATTAATTATTAAATGTTTATTAATTTTGATCAATGTAACCTACGGTTACATGGTTTTGAAAGGTCAGTATAATATCAATGTGTATAGGGTATAAGTTTATTGAGGAGAAGAAATAAATGAACTATGAATTTATGGGAGTAATGACCTTTGTAATATTTATTTCATCTTTAATTATCATGTTTGGGTTTATGCTATATGACCAAAAAAAACAACAAGAAAAGCAAAAAAAGAAAAGCTAAATTACTTACTCCTTAATAAAAATACTAGAGCTAGAACAAGAACTAATACACTAACTACCTGCGCTACTGGAATATTACCAAAGATATAAAGGCTATCTACCCTCAAAAATTCCAGAAAAAATCTTATAACTGAATAACATAAAAGATATGTCCAAAAGATCTTTCCTGGTTTTTCTTTCCAGGTAAAATATTTATTGTATAAAAAAATAAAAATTAAAAGATCAAAAAATGATTCGTATAAAAAAGCAGGATGAAAATATTCTACATTTAAAAATTGTTCTGGTCTAAATTCAAAAGGAATATATAGTCTAATAATCCAATCATAGGCAGGTTTTCCAAATGCTTCATTATTAAAAAAGTTACCCCATCTGCCAATTGCTTGTCCTAAAGGAGCAGCTACAGCAATTATATCTATGTATTTGTAAAAAGATATTTTACTAATTTTAGAATAAATTAACGCTCCAATAACAGCACCTAAAATTCCGCCATGAATAGATTGTCCGCCTAGCCATATTTTTGGAATTTCATTAATGTGGGATTTAAAATAATCCCAACTTAAAAATACAAAATATAGTCTTGCAAAGATTATGCTAAAAATTAAAATAAAAAAAATTAAATTACTAAAACTATTTAAGTTTAAATTGTTTTTCTTTGCTAATGTTTCTGCTATAAAATAACCAATTAAAAAACCCAGAGCAATAAAAATACCATACCATCTTATTGATAAATTAAAAAACTGAAATGCAATCGGACCTGGAGAACTTAAAGTAATAACTGGTAAGTTATTTAACATCATATATACCTTCTTGCTTAAAGACAACAAAAATTGTCTTTAGTAAGATTTTTAAATCTAATAAGATATTCCAATTTTTTGCATACCATGAGTCAAGCTCTAAGCGCTTCTTATAAGGAATTGAATTCCTTCCATTTACTTGAGTCCAGCCTGTTAAACCAGGCTTTACTAGAAGCTTGTCATAATCATTTTTTTTAAACTCTCTAACTTGCGAAGGCAAAGATGGTCTTGGTCCTACTATTGCCATATCGCCTAATAAAACATTAACAAGTTGTACTGTTTCATCTAAACTTGTTTTTCTTAAGAAATAACCAACTTTTGTTACTCTACTATCTAGTTCATTATCAACTAATTTATGGGGATTAGAATTAACATGCATGGATCTAAACTTAATGCAATTAAATTCTTTTCCGCTTTTACCTATTCTTTTGTGTACATAAAATATCGGGCCTTTTGAATCAAGCTTAATAAAAGTAGAAATAATAATCCACACTGGCAAAAGAAATATAATTCCAATTAAACTTAATAAGATATCCATTATTCTTTTTAAAACCAAGTTCATACAGTAATCTTACTATTTGCTGCAAGCATATCTTTTAATCCATCTTGAATACTAAATTTGGGAAACCAATTAAGTAATTTGTTTAGCTTAGCAATATCTAGATATAAACCTTTTATTTCTTTATTTAAATATAAAGTACTTGTTTCTAATTTAAAGTTTGGAGCTTGTGGGAAGTAAGAATATAAAATTTCAAGAACTTGATTTAAAGTAGTAGGTGTTCCAGAACCAAGATTAAAAATTTTGTTTTTATTTTTTTCAAGAAAATCATTTTCAAGGATCTTTACAAGCACACTTACGACATCATTTATATAAATAAAGTCAGAAAAAGAATCTGTGCTGTTATAGACAGTTGGACTTTGATTATTTTTTATTCTACTTACAAACTTTGCAATTACTCCGGATTTTAAGGGATTTTGATTTGCTCCATAAATGCTTGATGCTCTAAATATTAAATACTTCAGCTTACTTTGAGAAATAATATTTTCAGTTTCTAATTTGTACTTTCCGTAAATAGTAGTTGGGCAAGTTAGATGAGTTTCAAGGACTGGCAAAGCTTTAGGGATGCCATATACAGCTTGGCTTGAAAGATATACAAAGAAAGGATTTGACTTTAGTTTAGATAAAGCTTCAACTAAGTATTCTGTACTTAGAACTGTATCATTAAATTCTTTTTCTTTATTTTCATCTGCTCTTGAAATATTTGAACCACTTGCAAGATGAAACACTACATCAGGAGAAAATTTTTCTATTACATTTTGTAGAGTTGGGGTAACCTCAACCCTACAAAAATCAACCTGAATATCTTCGTTTGTATTTCTTCCAATACTTAAAACCTGAAAATCATTATCTATTAAACTTTTTTTTAAATGAGATCCTATAAAACCTGCGCCACCTGTGATTAGTATTTTTTGCCTCATGTGTTATTTTTCTAATTCTCTAATCTCTTGTATTCGTCTTTGATGCCTGCCACCTTCAAATTTTGTTTCTAGCCAGATTTTTACAATCTCTTTTGCAAGTTCATGATCAGTTATTCTTCCGCCTAAAGTTAGAATGTTTGAATTGTTGTGTTCTCTTGAAAGCTTAGCAGTCTCTAAATCATAACAATGTGTTGCAATTATTCCCTTTATTTTATTTGCAGCAATTGACATGCCTATGCCTGTACCACAAACAAGTATTCCTCTGTTTTGGTTTTTATTTGATACAGAAGTAGCAAGTGCTTTAGCAATTAATGGGTAATCAACTGCGTCAGTAGAATTAGTACCAAAATCAATAATTTGGTATTCCATTGATTCAAGTGTCTTTTTAATTTTTTCTTTTAATTCAAATCCTGCATGATCTGCGCCAATTGCAATTTTTTTATCTTCCATGTTTACATTTACCTCACAAAGTAGGAACCAGTCTTATTTTATCTCAAATAAAAAACGAGGTATCTTTACTTAAAATACCTCGCTTTTTTATTTTGCAAATTAACTTTATCTGCCTCTCTTCTTACTTGACTTCTTGGATTTTGTAGACCATGATTTTGATCTTCCAGAAGCCATTACTGAAGGAGCTTTTGCTACTAAAGTTAATTTTGGTAATCTTCCTGTAGCAACAGCTGACTTTAATTCAGAACCTGGTGAAAAAGCTGGAGCTTTCTTTGCAGGAATTTGAATTTTTTGTGTTGGATCTTGTGGATTAACTCCCATGCGAGCTTTTCTGTTCCTTCTTTCAAAAGTTCCAAAACCAACAAACGTTACCTTTTCACCTCGGGCAAGAGCAGCAGAAATATTATAGATAGTACCTTTTAAAGCACGATCAACATCTGCTTTTGATAAACCAGTTGCTCTTGATACTGCATCAACTAATTCCGATTTGTTCATTAGATCCTCCTTATTTGACATTTATTTTGGTAGGCCATTATCAAGGCTACTTAAAAGTATCTTAGTAAGCCTTTTTCTGGCCTCCCTTATTAATAAAAACTTTACAAAGCCTTTATTTATCAGGGTTTAATTGGGACATCCAATTACCAACATTGAAGTATGTCAAAGAAAACCTGCTTCGTCAAGAGCACTTGTCAACATTTGTGCATATTAGTATTAAATCTGTTACACTATTTGTTTATGGTCACCATGTCTTCAAAAGTACTTGCAGACCCTATTGGCGAGGTTATTTCTTCAAGCAATGAACTAGTTATAGCCCAATGCTATAAAGGAATTATAACCAGTAAAAATCAAAAGCATGCTATAAGCCTCTCCCAGGGCTCTACTGTAAAGGTCGTTAGTTCGTATGACAATTCTCACATTGCGTTCGGGCTTATAACTAAAATCAACAATACTAGCCTGGATAACATACACAGACCATCTGCACTAGGTTTAAGCTCTAAAGAACTAGAAGAGTTACAACCCCAGGTCTATGACTTATTAAAAAAAGAACTCGAAATTTACTTATTTTCATATAAAAGTAAAGAAGCAGGTTCAATGATGATACATGACTTTGTCTATAAGACTTCAGAAGATGAGGTTTTAAGCCTAACTGAAAGTTTTACCAGTCTGATTAACACCATAAAGAAAAATCAAATAAAGCCAGATATCTTGGTAAATCTAATTCAAGAGGGTTATAGGCTGAGAAACAATGACTATGGCTATCTTCTTAATATTGGTAAGGAAATTACCCTGGCATTTTCTCTTGAAATTGATTCTTTATTTCTCTTACTTAAGAGAATCTCACCATCTGAGTAATTACCATATATGAAAAACTTGTTTAGCCTGGTTACTGACTTATTGTATGAAAATGCTTGTTTAATTTGTAATGAATCAGCAAAAAATCTAAATGTGTGCTACTCATGTGAAACCAGTATTTTAAAGAGAGAAGAAAACTACTTAAAACATTTCAACGAAATCTTAGTTTTTAGCTGGGCATACTATGAAGGAAAACTAAGAGATGGAATTATAAACCTTAAAACAGGCAAGAAGAAACTTGCAAAATATTTTGCAGAAAAGCTTTCAGATTTTTGGAATAACATTCAACAAGACAAAAATAACTGTCTTGTAATTCCAGTTCCATCACATAAAAAAAGAATTAAAGAAAGAGGATATTGTCAGGCAAGTTTAATTGGAAAATATTTTTCAGCAAGACAAGGTTTCCCTTTTTCAGACAATCTAATAGCAAGAGAGAAAGAAACATCTTTTATGAATAGCATGACCAATCTTCATCAAAGAAAAGAAAATATAAAAAATGCATTTGAAGTTACTGAAGAACTTACAGATATAAATAAAATAATAATTATTGATGATATCCTTACCTCAGGCAGCACAATGTGTGAAATTGCTAGAACAATTCACAGTAAATATCCAAACGTAAATTTAACTGGGCTAACAGTTGCTTCTGGAGACACTTATAACTAACTAGGCTTTAATGACTGTCATTGGTCCTTGTACAGTACCTTCTCTAAATTGTTTAGCAAAAGGATTGTTACTTTCAAACAATTCAGATGATAAACCTTCCCAGGCAATTTTAGAATCATACAAAAGTATTACCCTACCTTGAATCCTCTTTACAATGTTTAAATTATGTGTAACTAAAACACTAGAAGTATTTAACTCTTTTTGAAGCTTTAAAATATAGTCAACTATTACAGTTGAAGCAACTGGATCTAATCCACCTGTTGGTTCATCATAAAGGATAATTTCTGGATCATTAATTATTGCCCTTGCAAAACTTACTCTTTTTTTCATTCCACCTGACAATTCATCAGGTCTTAAATGTTCAGCTCCAGCCAAACCAACTAGCTTTAATTTTTCAAGAACTTTACTTTTTACTAAATCCCCAGGTAGCTTTTTTCTCTTGTTTGCAAGTGGAAAAGCTACATTATCAAACACAGTCATAGAATCAAACAAGGCAGCTTGCTGAAAAACCATTCCTAAATGAGTTGTTTTAAGAACAATACTTCCTGAATCTGATTCTTCAAGCCCACAAATTAATCTCAACAAAGTAGATTTTCCAGTTCCAGAAAACCCAATTATTAACAAAATTTCATTTTGATAAACATTAAAACTAATATTGTCTAAAACATTTTTCTTACCAAAATATTTAGTTAAATTCTTTACTTCAACTATTGATTCAGATGACAACACAGCTATTCTTAATTATTGCTTCTCTAATTCTTAAAGCTTCTTTAAGTAAATCCTCAACCTTATCCAAGGGTACCATGTTTGGTCCATCACTCAATGCCATATCAGGCTCTGGATGTGTTTCCATAAAAATCCCATCACAACCAGCAGCTACAGCAGCCCGCAAAAGAACTGGTACAAATTCTCTTTGCCCTGAAGATTCAGTACCAGCACCACCTGGTAACTGAACAGAGTGAGTAGAATCAAAAATTACAGGAACACCATACTTATGAATAATTTCAAAGCTTCTCATATCTACAACTAAATTATGATAACCAAAAGAAGTACCTCTTTCAGTAATTAAAATATTTTCATTATGAGCAGCATATGCTTTTTTTACAATGTTTAAGACATCATCAGGTGCTAAAAATTGTCCCTTTTTTATGTTTATGACTTTTCCTGTTTTTGCAGCTTCAACTATTAAATTGGTTTGACGGCTTAAGAATGCAGGTATTTGGATAATGTCAAGAACATCTTTTACTAAATTAATTTCACTGATTTCATGAACATCAGATAAAACAAAAATATCAAACTCTTTTTTTACTTCTTTTAAAATCTCAAGGCCTTTTTCAATACCACGACCTCGAAAACTATCTATTGAAGTACGATTTGCTTTATCATAAGAAGATTTAAATATAAAAGGGAGCTTAAGTTTTTCACATATTGTTTTTAATTTTTCAGCAGTTTTAAAAACAACTTCTTTACTTTCAATAACACAAGGACCCGCAATAAGTGGTAATGACTCTCCACTACCCCATGAAATATTTTTTAATTTCACAATTTTCATGATATTAATGATACCTTACAATTCTGTCCTACTTTCCAATGCTCTTGCTAAAGTAAGTTCATCAGCATATTCAAGTTCAGATCCTGCAGGTAATCCAAAACCAAGTCTTGTAATTTTTTTACAAACTGGTGCAAGAATTCTATGTAAATATAAAGTAGTAGCTTCACCTTCTGTACTTGTATCCAAAGCTAGAATCACTTCGTGAAAATTATCCTTACTAACGCGAGACAAAAGTTCTTTAATAGATAAATCTTCAGGTCCTATACCATCAATAGGAGAAATTAGTCCTCCAAGAACATGATACAAACCTTTATAAACATTAGTTCTCTCTATAGCTATTAAATCTTTAGGTTCAGGAATCACACAAATTATTGTTTTATCTCTTGTTTCACTCTTACATATTTCACATGGATCACTTGAACTTAAATTTTGACAATTGCTGCATTTTTTAATTTGAGTTTTTGCTTCTAAAATTGCTTTTGACAATTCCTCAATTTCATTAATACCTCTATTTAAAACATGGAAAGCCATTCTCTCAGCAGACTTTGGTCCTATGCTTGGAAATTTCTGAAATTCTTCAATCAATTTTAATAAGGGTTTTGAGTATTTCATCTTATCAAATCTTACCCTACTATTATAAGGTAAAAGAAAGATATTTTTTATTCATTACTTTGCTTCACAACAACAAATTGATTCAATCACTTGAAAACCATCCTTACATGAACCATCTAAAGTTGAATAACCTGTTTCTTTTTTAAGGTTATTTGCTTCGCATCTGTCTTTGCACTGATTATCTTCTTCTTCACCTGCATATAAAGGTAAAAAGCTAAAAGACAAAGTTGCCAGTAAAAAGAGTAAAAAAAACATTTTATTATAATTCATAGTTTACCTTTTAAGCCTTTTTAGGTTTACAACAACAAATAGTTTCTACAACATCTTCATCATCATTACAAACACCATCTCCATCAGGACTTGTTTTACACTCATCATAACTATATCTAGACCCATATTGCTTGCATGGATCTTCTTCTTGAGCAAGTGATGGCAAAAAGCTAAATATAATAATGACTAAAATAAGCAAATGATTTAGAATCTTCATATTCACAAGCCCTCATAAATAGAAAGTTTCATACAAGATATGCACTTAAATAAGGTTCATGCCTCAGGGAGAACCCTATAAGAAATAAGAAATTGGATAATGTTAGGCAATTCATTCTCTTGTCCTACTGCCATAACATGAATCCCACCAGCATTTGTTTTTTTGAGTTCATAAACAATTTCTTTTGCAATTTCTAGTCCTTCCTGACGCTGGTCTTTTGCTTTTTCTAACCTTTCCATAACCTTAAGTGGAACTGTAACTCCAGAAATATTTCTATTCATAAAGTCAGCCATCTTTAAATTTTTTAATGGTGTAATACCAATGATTGTTTTTTTTGCAAGCTCACCTAATGAATCAAGAAACCTTCTAATCTGATCAATTTCATAACAAATTTGTGTTTGAATAAAACTTACACCAATTTTAAATCTTTGATCAAGAATTTCTTTTTGTTTTTTTAAATCAGTAGCATTTGGATGTGCTGTACAACCAATTAAAAAATTGGTTTTACCTTTTAATTCATTACTTGCCATATCAGAACCTTGATTAAGATTTTTCAACATCTTAATCAACTCAGTAGTGTCAAGATCAAAAACAGGTTTTGCATCTGGATTGTCACCTGATTGGGGATCATCACCACGCATTGGCAAAACATTTTTAATACCAATAGCACTGGCACCAAGACAATCTGCCTGTAGTGCAATTCTATTTCTGTCCCTACAAGTTATTTGCCAAATAACATCTAAGTTTTCTTTAAGTAAAAAAGATGCAGCTATTAAAGGGCACATTCTCATATTGCCACCTTGCCCATCAGTTAAGTTAACTGCATCTACCTTATCTTTTAAAGAAAGAACTAAATTAACCAAGCTGGATACGTCTGTACCCTTTGGTGGTGCTAATTCACAGGTAACAATAAACTTTTTTTTGATAATTGCTTCAGTTAGTGTCATGGATTTAATTTTTTACAAGGTTTTTATTTGCTCACTTAATAAAAATCAATTACACTAGATTATATCTTACAAGAAAAAGTTGAGATAAGATTATGATTAAAGCTTTGAACAACGGAGCATTTAAAAAAATGTTTTGGAAGAGGTTATCGCGAGACATAGGAATTGACTTAGGGACAGCAAACACATTGGTTTGTACTTCAGAACGTGGGATTGTTCTTAGAGAACCATCTGTTGTTGCAGTAAATAATGAAACAAAAGAAGTTTTAGCTGTAGGTGAAGAAGCTAGAGCAATGATTGGCCGTACACCATCACATATTGTTGCAACAAGACCACTTAGAGATGGTGTAATAGCAGACTTTCGTCATGCTGAAATGATGCTTAGATACTTCATTGATAAAGTTAATGGGAAAAGTAATTTTGGAAGACCACTTGGTAAACCAAGAGTTGCAATTGGCATACCATCAGGAATTACAGAAGTAGAAAGAAGAGCAGTAAGAGAAGCAGCTGAAAATGCAGGTGCAGGGCCTGTTTATTTAATTGAAGAACCAATGGCTGCTGCTATAGGAGCAGGTCTGCCAGTAGCTGAACCAATAGGAAGTATGATTGTAGATATTGGTGGCGGAACCACTGAAGTAGCTGTAATATCTCTTTCAGGAATTGTTGTTAGTGAATCTATTAGAGTTGCAGGAGATGAATTAAACGAAGCAATAACCCAGTATATGAAAAAAGTTTATAACCTTGCAGTAGGTGAAAGAACTGCTGAAGAAATTAAGTTTAGACTTGGTTCAGCATTTAAAGCAAGTGACGACAATGACAAGCTTGAAGTAAGAGGGCTAAATCTTATAAATGGATTGCCACGAACTGTTGTAGTTGGAAGGCCAGAAGTAAGAGAATCAATGCAAGATCCACTTGCAGTAATTGTTGAAGCAGTTAAAAGAACATTAGAAAAAACACCCCCTGAACTTGCAGCAGATATTTATGACAGGGGAATAGTTATTGCTGGAGGTGGAGCATTATTAAGTGGTTTAGATGAACTTATATCTCATGAGACAGAAGTTCCTGTACATGTAGCAGAAGATCCTCTTTCATGTGTTGTTGTTGGAACAGGGAAAGTTCTAATTGATAAAACACTTCGTAGAATTTTAGAGGCAGGAACACAATACGACTAAGCTAACAATTTACAATTAAAGGTATGGTTTCATTTAAAAAGCCTTTATTTATTCAAAATATTACCCCTCGCTTAATTTTTACATTCGTAATTTCATTGATTGTTGTATGGGTCTTAGCAAGGCCATTAAAAGCAATTGGTGAAGAGATATATTTTCTACTTGGCTCACTTACTAATAATGTTTTGCACAATATTTCAAGTACAAAATCTATTGCAGGAGAATTAATTACTTCTAAAGAGCTCGTAAAAAAACAAGCAAAACTTATCTTACTTTTTGAAATTAAAATCAAACATCTAGAATCTCAAGTAAAGGAAATAGAAAATTTAAGAAACTTACTTAACTTAAAAAAAAGGTTAAAATATAAAACAATACCTACAACTGTTATAGGAAGAAGTGCTGATAACTGGCATAAACAAATTATTTTAGACAAAGGGGGCATTCACAATGTTATGACTGGAGATTCTGTTATAAGCCCACAAGGGGTAATTGGGCAAGTTGTTGAAGCAAATACTTACTACTCAATAGTCCAGTTAATATCAGATCCAGGTTATCAGTTAGGATGTAAGGTTGCAAAGAAAAACATATTAGGCATACTTTCAGGAAAAACTAACTCTATCAGTCTTCTTGAATTTATACCTATAGATACCAATATTGCGGTTGGAGATTTGGTAGTAACTTCAGGGATCTCTACAAAATCACTTTCACCAACATATCCTCCAGGCCACCCAGTAGGTAAAGTAATAAGAATTAGTAAAAAGAAAAAAAAGGCATCTGATTTATATATTGAGGTACAACTTTCTGAAAATTTAAATTCGTTAAATAATGTTCTTGTCTTTTCACCAGATTAAAAAGCAACAGCAGAATTGGGTTTATCCCTAAATAATGAATAATTTTTAAAACTCAAGGGAACACTATATTTATACTAAGTGATTTTCTGTGTAATATAGGATATAGTTGCATAATATAAACAATGGCACACAAAAAATATTTACTCGGTGAAATTTTAATAAGTCTTGGTGTCCTAACTGAAGAACAGTTAAGCATTGCATTAAAAGAACAAGAAACTATAGATTTACAAGGAAAAGAACATAAGCCAGTAGGGCAAATATTACTTGAACATGGTTTTATCTCTCCAAATGATTTAATTGAAGCTATTAAAATACAGACAAAACAAAGAGAGCCGATATAATTATTAATCCTTAATTAGTACTTAACGTTTGATAGTTAGATTAAATTCAATTATGAAGAAAATATTTTATTTTATTTTATTTTTACTAGTACTTTTTAGCTATACTCAGGCTTTTGCTATAGATGAACAAGAACTTAAAGCGCCTCTTTTTCATAACAATTCAGAAAAAGAACAAAGCATTAAATTAAAAGGTAATATCCGAGAAGATGTTGCAAAAGTAAAACCATTAACTGGCATTGGGGTAATAGGACTACGATTTATACATCAAGTAGGTTTTCCTTCCTATATTGAGGAGGTTTATGCTAATTCACCAGCTAGTAGGGCCGGTTTAAGGCCAAGAGATTTAATATTTTCAATTGATGGAATTAGAACTGAGAACTTAAATTCTGACAGTGTATACCAGCTACTTTCAGGGGAACCAGGTACAAAAGTAAAAGTTTTTATTACAAGGGGTACTTCAATGCTCAACTTAGAATTAATAAGGGAAGATTTAGCAAACTTTTCTCCTGAAATACAAAACAGGTATTTATCTGGACCTATTACTGTCCCGGTTAATCCTCAAGATTTTTTTCCATACCATTAAACAACCAAAAACTTTTAACTGCTATTGCGAGCACAGTGAAGCAATTTCATGCATGGTAAAATATTCAAGCCGATAATGAAAAAATATATTGATCTAGGGTTTTTGAATTTTAAGTACTGTCAAAATTATTCATTTTCTAACTTAATTTACTAGCCTATTGATGTTTGATACACAAAACTATAAAATCAACCCTTAGATAATTTGCAAATACTATTCAATATGAAAAAAACAATAACAAAGTTAATTCTAAGCGACTGTAGGGAAGTTTTAAAAAAGCTAGAGAAAAATTCTATTGATCTCGTCGTTACCTCACCACCATATGCAGATAGTAGGTTAAACACCTATGGAGGAATTGGCCCAGATGAGTATGTTGAATGGTTCTTGCCTATCTCATATGAACTACTTAGAATTCTAAAGCCAAGTGGTACCTTTATACTAAACATAAAAGAAAAAGTGGTAAGCAGTGAAAGACATACCTACGTAATCAATTTAATTTTAGAGATGAGAAAACAAGGGTGGTTATGGACTGAAGAATTTATCTGGCATAAAAAAAACTGTTATCCAGGAAAATGGCCAAATAGATTTAGAGATGCCTGGGAAAGGCTACTACAATTCAACAAAACTAAAAAGTTCAACATGTTTCAAGGTGAAGTTATGGTAGCTACCGGTGAATGGGCAAAAGCTAGGCTTAAAAGACTCAGTGAAAGAGATAAAATACGAGACGAATCAAGAGTAGGAAGTGGGTTTGGAAAGCGAATTGAAAATTGGCTAGGAAGAGAAATGGTTTATCCTAATAATGTTCTTCACCTTGCTACTGAGTGTTCTAATAAAAATCATAGTGCAGCATTTCCTGAAGCTTTGCCACAATGGTTTATTAAGCTCTTTACTAGAGAAGGTGACTGGGTATTAGATCCCTTTATGGGATCGGGGACAACAATAATAGCCGCAAAAAAAATGAATAGAAACTCAATAGGAATAGAAGTCATGAAACAATATTATGATATGGCAAAAGAGGATATAGATGATGCTGATTGTACTCCTTATCAACTAAAACTTATGCCAGCAGTATGAGGAAACTAAATACTAAAGACATTAGAAGTTATGTTGAAGAGAATATTAGCTCTTTTCACGAAAATAGAATAAAAAAACTTAAAGAATTAAAACTTAAAGAGGTTCTCAAAAGAAAGAACCCATATCTCTTTAAAGCAAAAAACATATTGCAAGCACAAGAATTGGTGAAAAAATTACTAGAGGCATATTTATCATCGCAAGAAGAAACCGTTTTTGGTGAATTTTTGGAGGGACTAGCAATATTTATATGTTCAAAAGTTTACTCTGGGTACAAATCATCAGCTGAAGGTATAGATTTAGAGTTCAGAAAAGATGGATTACACTACATAGTGTCAATTAAATCAGGTCCAAACTGGGGTAATAGCCAACAAGTTAAAAAAATGATTGATAATTTCAACAAAGCTAAAAAGATACTAAAGACTAGTAATCGCAAAATTAACATACAAGCTATTAATGGCTGCTGTTATGGAATTGAGGACAGCTCAGATAAAAAAGAAGATTACAAAAAGCTATGTGGTCAAAGATTTTGGGAATTTATATCAGATGACACTAATTTATATACTGAAATTATTGAGCCAATTGGATATAAAGCCAAAGAAAAAAACGATTATTTTTATAAAGTTTACAGCCAAATTATAAATGACTTTACACAAAAGTTCATGAAAGATTTTTGCATAAATGGGGTGATCAACTGGAAAAAGCTGGTTGAGTTTAATTCTGCAAAAAATTAGACCTAGAACTTGGCATAGTGCTTCATTTTAATCAAAACAGGTATTTATCTGGACCTATTTTAGTACCAGCTGATTTAAAAGAGATGTTTCCATATCATTAATCATGGTAAAATGTCCAAGCTATATTTGTTAAAAGAAATATAAAATATATCTAATGGGAGAAGTTCAAATTAAAGAGTTACTAGAAGCAGGTGCACATCTAGGTCACCAAAGAAAAAAATGGAATCCAAAGATGCAGCCATATATTTATGGTGATAAGAATGGTATTTGCATAATAAATTTAGTTAAAACATCAGAGCTTTTGGAAAAAGCTTGTCAGTTTTTAAAAGAATCAGCCTTACAAAAGAAAAATATTGTTTTCGTAGGAACAAAAAGGCACATTTCAGAAATTGTAAAAGAAGAAGCTATAAAATGTGGAGCATTCTTTATAAACAGAAGATGGTTAGGAGGTTTACTTACAAACTTTGACACTATAAGGCAGCGATTAAACAGATTAAGAGAGCTTGAAGAAATGCAAGAATCAGGAACACTTGCACACTCAAACAAAAAAGAATTAGCTGTGTTTAATAAAGAATTAGAAAAGCTGCAAAGAACTCTTGGCGGAATTAAAAACATGCGAGGGAAACTAGATATTTTAGTAGTCATTGACGGGCAAGAAGAACAAATTGCAATTAAAGAAGCTCAAAAAACAAATGTTACAGTAGTAGCAGTTATAGATACAAATTGCGATCCTAAAGGAATTGATTATCCTATTCCAGCAAATGATGATTCAATTAGATCAGTAAAATTAATCTTAAGTACAATTGCAAATTCAATTATTGAAGGACGTGAAGGACAAATACCTGATGTTCACAAAACAAGCACTCCTAAAAACAGTTTTTCAAAAAGAGCCCTGAACATAAAGCAATCTCTAAAACAATCAGCAGACTTAACTCAGGAAGCTCCTGTTACAACTCAAGTACAAGAAATTACAATACCACAGGAAGTACAACAATGATATTTACTGCTAAAGATGTAGCTTGCTTAAGGCAAAAAACTGGTGCTGGAATGATGGAGTGTAAAAACGCGCTTAAAGAAGCAGATGGAAATCTTGAAAGAGCAAGCGAAATTTTAAGACAAAAAGGATTAATTCAAGCAGCAAAAAAAGCTGAAAAAACTGCACTTGAAGGTATTGTTATAAGTAAAATTTCTAATGACAAAAAAAATGGAGTGATAATTGAAATAAACACCCAAACTGATTTTGTTGCAAAAAATGATTTATTTTTAAGTTTAGCAAAAACAGTTGCAGATATAACTTTAAACAATAGACCTAAATCTATTGATGGTTTGTTAAAATCTACACTTAATGGAACTACAATCTCAGAATTAATCTCAAACAAGATTGCAATAATTGGTGAAAATATACAAATAAGAAGATTTGAGGTCTGTGAATTAGGCAACACAAGTGGAATCATTGGAACCTACATACATCCAATTGGAAATAAAATTGGAGTTCTCGTTAAATTAATTACAAATGGAGACGCTGTAGTTTGTGCAGTAGAGCTTGAACAGCTTGCAAAAGATATTGCAATGCACATTGCTGCAGCCCAACCACAGCCTGAATTTATAGACAAAACAAAAATACCTCTAGAAATCATTGAAAATGAAAGAAGGATTGAGCTTGGTAAAGAAGATTTAGCACAAAAACCAAAAGAAATTGCTGAAAAAATTGTAAAAGGAAGATTAGATAAAATACTTTCACAAAGATGCTTGCTTGATCAACCTTTTATAAAAGACCAAAGCATTACAATTGAAAAATTAATTAAAGACAAAAGTAAACTATTAAACATTGACATTCAAGTTGCACAATTTGTACGATACAATGTTGGAGAAAGCACAGAAAAGACAAAAGAAGTGCAGCTTAATGTAACATGTCAAAGTTAGCATATAAAAGAATCTTACTTAAATTATCAGGCGAAGCCTTAATGGGTTCCGAGCCAAATGGGATTGATACAAAAATAGTAAATCAAATAGCAGAGGAAGTAAAAAGTGCTCATGAGCTTGGAGTTCAAATAGCAGTAGTAGTTGGAGGTGGAAATATTTTTAGGGGTGTTCAAGCAAGTGCAGCTTTAGGCATGGATAGAGCTGCAGCAGATTATGTAGGTATGTTAGCTACTATAATGAACAGCCTTATCTTACAAGGTGTCTTAGAGTCAATTGGTGTAAACACAAGGGTTCAATCAGCAATAGAAATGAGAGCAATTGCTGAGCCTTATATTAGAAGAAGAGCAATCAGGCATCTTGAAAAAGAAAGAGTAGTTATCTTTGCAGCAGGAACTGGGAATCCATTTTTTACTACAGACACTACAGCAGTATTAAGAGCAGCAGAAGTAGATGCAGATATTTTGCTTATGGCAAAACATGGTACTGATGGTGTTTATGATAGCGACCCGAAAAGAAACTCAGCTGCAAAAAAATATAATCACCTAACTTACAATGAAGTTTTAAGTAAAGAACTAAAAGTAATTGATGCAGCAGCAGTAGCACTTGCTCAAGAGAGCAACATCCCTATAATTGTTTTTGATTTTAGTTCAAAAGGATTAATTAACCAAATAGTCCAAGGTGAAAAAATAGGTACGTATATTGGCAATAGACTTCAAGTTCAAAAGCGTTAATGGTAATTGAAAATCGGAAAGCAAGGTATGATTATAATATTGAAGATTCAATTATCTGTGGTTTAGTTTTAACTGGTACAGAAATTAAATCAATAAGATCTGGAAAAGCACAACTTAAAGACAGTTTTGCAAGAATAGAAAAAGGAGAAGCATGGCTTTACAACTGCCATATTTCTCCTTACCAGTTTGGAAACAGGTTTAATCACAATCCACTTAGAAAAAGAAAACTTCTTTTACACAAAAAAGAAATCTTAAGGCTTTATGGAAAAACAAGAGAAAAAAACTTAGTATTAATTCCACTTAAAATTTTCTTTTCAAATAACTTTGCAAAATTAGAATTAGCTCTTGCAAAAAGTAAAAAGATGTATGACAAAAGGGAAGCTATTAAAAAGAAAGAATTGCAAAGGACTATAAAAGAAGCTAAGTCGAGAAGTTAAGAAGTTATGTTAAAATGTCAAAGCTATGTATGCAGTAATAGAAACAGGTGGAAAACAATTAAAAGTCAAAGCTGGCCAAAATATCCTTGTTGAAAAGCTTCCACACAACACAGATGAAAAGGTTTCCTTAAGTAATGTATTAATGTTAGTTTCAGGAAAAGAATCTAAGATTGGAAGCCCGTTTATTAAAGGTGCAGTTGTAAATGGAAAAATAATTGAGCAAGGTAAAAATGATAAAGTTGTAGTTTATAAAATGAGACCTAAAAAAGGTACTCGTAAAAAACAAGGGCATAGGCAACTGCATACTAAAGTCTTCGTTGACAATATAGAGCTTGATGGAAAAGTTCTTGAAAAAGCAGAAATAAGAAATAAAAAAGGATAAACCAATGGCATCTAAAAAAGGTGTGGGTTCAACAAGAAATGGAAGAGACAGTAATCCTAAATACTTAGGAGTTAAATGCTTTGGTGGAGAAAAGGTTCTTTCAGGAAATATAATCATTAGACAAAGAGGAACTAAGTTTCATCCAGGAAGAAACACAGGACTTGGCAAAGATCATACAATATTTGCCCTTACAAACGGAACTATAAAATTTGAACGAAGAAGAGGCAGACAACTAGTTAGTGTTATACCTGCAACATCATGAACCTTAGTAAAATTTCTCTACTACTCCTTAGACTTTCAATAAGCTATGTTTGGCTTACAGCTGGTTTAAGTAAACTTTTTAATCCACAGTTTATTAATACTTTCCCTGCCACAATAAAAAACCTTTCACAATCTAGTCATTTTGATTTTTACAGTAATTATTTAACTCAGTATGTGTTACCTCATTCATATATTTTTGCTCAATTGACAATTTGGGGAGAAATCCTTACAGGAGTTACATTTCTTTTAGGATTCCCAATGGTTATTGGGACCCTTGTTGGAATATTTATGAATATAAATTACTACCTGGTTGCAACATCAGTACCTTCTCAATTTATAAATATCATATTAATTTTTTCACAATTTGCTGCTTATGCAAATAAAGCAGGAAGTCTCTGGGGACTTGAAGCTAAGGTAGTTAAAAAATAACTTAGCTATAGCTTACAACTGAGTGTTAAAATTTTTCTATGCAAGTCGAAACAAAAGATATCCCCCAACATGTACCTCTTCATCTTCATACAGAATATAGTTTGCTTGATGGTGCAAGCAGAATAAAAGATATTGTAAAAAAAGCAAAATTAAACAATATGCCTGCTATTGCTGTTACTGATCATGGTGTTGTGTATGGAGCTTTGGAACTTTATAAGACAGCAACAAGCGAAGGTATTAAACCTATTATCGGCTGTGAAGTATACATTGTAAATGGAGATCATCATGACAGGTCTGTACGAAGTCCTCTTTACCATTTAATCCTTCTTGCAAAAAATGATAAAGGTTATATAAATCTCTCAAAAATAGTTACTGAAAGTAACTTAAAAGGCTTTTACTACAAACCAAGAATAAATAAAGAGTTTTTAAAAAAACATTCTTCAGATTTAATAGCTCTTACAGCATGTCTTGGTGGTGAAGTACCTAACATAATTTTAAGTGGACAATATGAACGTGCAAGAGAAATAGCAGAGTTCTACAAGAGTATTTTTAAAGATGATTTTTATTTAGAAATTCAGGATCACAAAATCCCTGAAGAAAAATATGTAAACCCATTAATGGTAAATTTATCCAAAGAATTAAAAATAAAAATTGTAGCAACAAACGACAGTCATTTTACAAATAAAGAAGATGCTATCTCACATGATGCACTACTATGTCTTCAAACAAATAAATTTGTAAAAGATTATCCAAGATTGCATTTCACAGGTACTGAATATTTAAAAAACGGTTTTGAAATGTCCTTGTTATTTTCAGATCACTTAGATGAAGAAACAATTAAGCAAGCTGTTTTAATTACTCCTCTTGAAATTGCTGAAAAAATAAAAGATTATAAAATTTTATCCAACACTTATACTAGGCTGCCAGAATACCCAATTAACCCTAATCATACAAAAGAATCATTTTTATCTGAACTGGTTTGGAAAGGAATTAAACAAAGATATGGTGAGATTAATTCTGAAATAAAAGAAAGAACAGAACATGAGTTAGAAGTAATTTTTAATCTTGGATTTGCTAATTATTTTTTAATTGTTTGGGATTTTATAAAATTTGCAAAAGACAATAAAATTGCTGTAGGGCCAGGAAGAGGTTCTGCAGCAGGTTCAATTGTTGCATATGCACTAAATATTACTGATATTGATCCACTAAGATACGATCTACTGTTTGAAAGATTTTTAAATCCTGAAAGAAAAGCACTTCCTGATATTGATACAGATTTTTGTATTGAAAGAAGAGATGAGGTCTTAGAATATGTAAGAAAAAAATATGGTAATGATAGGGTTGCACAAATAATTACATTTAATAAGCTAGCTTCAAGAGCAGTAATTAAAGATATGGCAAGAGTCCTTGATTATCCTTACAGTGAGTCAGAAAAGATTGCAAAACTAATTCCTGTTGTAAGAGGTAAACCAAGAGAACTTGCCTGGATGAAAGAAAATCACTCAGAGTTTACTCACCAATACAAATCCAGTGCAGATTTTAAAGAAATCATAACACTTGCAGAAAAATTAGAAGGAATAAATAAGACATTTGGTGTACATGCTGCAGGTGTTGTTATATCAGATAAACCGTTAGATGAAATTGTCCCTCTTTCAAAAAATAATGAAGGTACAACAATCACACAATACAGCATGGATGATCTAGCTTATTTAGGCCTTTTAAAAATGGATTTCTTAGGCTTAAGAAATTTAACCATGTTAAATAAAGCAATTGAAATAATTAAACAAACAAGGAACATATCTATAGATTTAAATTCCATTCCACTAAATGACGAAAAAGTTTTTAAGATGATTTCTGATGGACACTTAGCTGGAGTATTTCAGTTAGAAACATCATCAGGCATGAGACAAGTAGCTAGAGATATGAAACCTTCAACCATAGAAGACTTATCAGCTCTCATTGCTTTGTTTAGACCAGGACCATTAGATACAGGAATGATAAATGAGTTCATTGACAGAAAAAATGGTAGAAAAGAAATTCGTTACTTGTTGCCTGAATTAGAACCTATTTTAAAAGATACATATGGATCTATTGTTTACCAAGAACAAATAATGCAAATTGCACAAAAGCTTGCTGGATTTACACTTGGTGAAGCAGATTTACTAAGACAAGCTATGGGAAAGAAAAAACCAAAAGAGATGGCAAAATACCGTTTGAAATTTATAGATGGCTTTAAAAGAAACAAACACGATTCAAGACATGCTGAAGAAATCTATGACATGATGGTAAGTTTTGCAGAGTATTGTTTCAATAAGTCACACAGTGCTGCATACGGAATGCTTACTTACCAAACAGCTTATTTAAAAACAAATTATCCCATTGAGTATATGACAGCACTATTGTCCAGTGTAAAAGATGACCAAGATAAATTGAAATATTACATGGCTGAATGTAAAAAAATGAGTATTTTAATTATGCCTCCTGATATAAATTTATCTGGAGTAAATTTTACTTCTGACACAAAAAATAATTCCATAAGATTCGGGCTCACTGCTATTAAAAATATTGGCGAAGGCGCAGTAAATGAAATTATAAAAGCAAGAGCAGAAAATGGTAGTTTTAATTCCTTAAATGAATTTTGTAATCTTGTAGATTTAAGAGTTATAAACAAGAAAGCTTTAGAATCTTTAATTAAGTCAGGTGCTTTTGATTCATTAAAAGAAACTAGAAAGCACATGGTTGAATCAATTGATGAAATTATTAGTCTAGCTCAAAAAAGAAAAGAAACAATATTAAGTGGACAGTTAAATTTATTTGGTTCTTCAATTGATACATCTTTTTTGTTAAATGGAAGTTCTAAAAGTACAAGAAGTAAACATGAGGAATATACAAAAAAAGAATTATTACTCATGGAAAAAGAATTAACTGGCTTTTACATTACAAGTCATCCATTGGATAATATCCCTGATTACTTAATAAAATCTACAACCTGCAATATAGCTGAACTACAAGAAATTCCTGACAACAGCGAGATTATTTTAATAGCAGTTATTAGTAACGTTAATAAAAAACTTACCAAAGCAAATAAAATAATTGGCATAGTACAGCTAGAAGATATATATGGAAAAATAGAAGCTGTAATATTTTCAAGTGAGTTAATGCAATATGGAGAGTTTTTAGTTCCTGAAACGCCTGTAATTATTTTAGGCAGGGTCCAGCAAAAAAGTGAAGGCGATATAAGTCTACAAATAAAAGCAATGCAACCTCTAGAAAATGTAAAAGTTTTATCAATTGAAATTACTTCAGACACAACAAAAAATTCTGATGCTTACACCACAATTCATTCTTTAAGAAGTACCCTTCAAAAAGAAAAACCAAACCCTCTTTATCCAGTGTTAATTAAAATAAAAGAAAACAATAAAACTTTTGTACTTGACCACAAATTTTGGACTCAACCACAAGAAAGCTTAACAACGAGTATAACGAAACTGTTCCCCAAGACTAATGTTGAAATACTAGAACCATTTAATAACAATCTACTAAAAAGCACCTTTAAAGAGCAACTTTCTAGTGTTAGCTAGTAATCTTAAGAGCTAGTAAAGGGAATAAAATGCTTATCCTAGGGAATATATTATTAAAAGATAAAGTAATTATGTAGAATTAAAGTAACACTGACTGAAAGGCACCTCAAGCATAAAAATAAATAAAATAAAAAAGTAAGTAAAGGATATTTTAATAATGATTGAAATGTTTGTAACAGGAATAGCATTAGATGTAAGGAATAATCATCCTTTAGTCATATTAAATGATTCTACAAAAAAAAGAGCTTTGCCTATCTGGATTGGACATGCAGAAGCACAAGCTATAGCTAGAGCACTAGAAGGATTTAAACCTGAAAGACCTTTAACACATGATTTAATGATCCAAATTATTGAGGGGACAGGGCATAAAGTACACCACATAGAAATCAATGACTTAACTGAAAACACATATTTCTCATCCATAGTTTTACAAAACTCAATTAGCGAGCTCGTCCCTATTGACTCACGTCCAAGTGATGCAATTGCTATCTCATTAAGAGTTGATTGCCCAATACTAATTTCTGAAAAAGTATTTTCTACTGGTACAATTCCAACTGAGTTTGAATCAGATGAAGATGATACAGAAGCATTTAAAGACTTCTTACAAAATGTAAAAGCCTCTGACTTTAAATTAACAACCTCAGATGATTAATACACTTGATTTAATTCTTGCCCTTAAAAGATATCTAATCTCTGAAAACAAAACCTGTAACTCATATGGTTTTGGTAAATAAAGATCACATCCACATTCAAGTGCTTTACTATAATCTGAACTTTTAGTACTCATTACAAGCCATATACTTGCTAAGTTAGGATCTTGTTTAATCTTTCTTGCTAAGTCCCAACCACTTGTATCACTAGAAACAATTTCAGTTTCCAATAAAATTAGTTCTGGACGCCAATTATTAATTAAATACCATGCTTCATTAGTACTATGAGCAACTTCTACAACATAACCTTCTAGCTCTAAGGTATCTCTTAAAAGCAAGGACATAGAAGCATCAGGTTCAATAACTAAAATTTTTATTCTTTTTTCGGTTTGTATTTGTTCACTTACAGGCAACCTAAGCCTATCACTTACCCAATCTGATCCATTTTTACTTTTTGCTAAATACCTCATGTCTCTAGCAGCTTGAAGGACTTCTAAAGCACTTAAAAAATTACGACGACCTTTAGCTGTAACACCAATACTGATTGATACTAATGGTATTCTTCTTCTTATTCCTTTAGGACCTACACCAATTACATAGCCTCTTTGTGCATCTTCTTTTGTATAAAATCTTGGTGCAATAAAATCAAACCTTCTACAAATTTCTTCAGCAATTGCTTCAGCATTTTTGTTTCTTACTACAAGTAAGAAGTCATCACTATCACGATGAGCCAGAAAATCATCACCACTTAGCACTGATTTTAAAACTGCTGCTAAAGCTTTAATCATTTGATCTCCACGTGCTTCTCCATAAGCCTCGTTATAAACTCTTAAATTATCTAAATCAATTGATAGAACAGCCCAATTGTCTATTTCAGCTAAACAATGCTCTAATATATTGCCTATAATCACTGCATCTGGCAATCCCGTAAGTAAATTAACATGTGTCTCATGTCTTCTTCTTATATGCGCCATTACTCGGAATGCAATTTCTTTTCCAGAAATTGGATAAGAAATCACATCATCTGCACCTGCTCTAAGGACTTCTACTCTTTCATCAGGATTATTTTCATGAACTAGAAAAACAATAACTGGACGAGGAGTAATTTCAATAGTTTTTACAAATCCACAAAAATTTAATCCATGATCACCTGTCATCTCACTATATATGAGAATGAGATCAGGTTTAAGCATCTTAAGACTACTTTCTGCACTGCTAATTTCATTAACTACTTCAATTTTAAAACCAGCTTGCTTTAGTGCAGATGTAATATTCTTATTGTCTTCATTGCTTATTAAAAGTATTCTAGGTGTAAGTTGAATAGAAGTCATTGCTTGTTATTCTTTAACCTCCTTTATTTGAAATTACTTCTGAAGTTAAAGGTATTCCTTGGTTAGGGATTACAGCAGGCAAAATTACTGTAAATGTTGTTTCACCTGGTTTACTTGTTACAAATATTTCCCCTTTCAAAGTCAAAACTAATGATTTAGTAATAAACAATCCCAAGCCAGTACCTTGTGTCTGCCTAGTTAAAGGATTATCCAATCTACCAAACTTACTGAAAATTTTAGGTAGATCATGTGCACTTATTCCAATGCCTTGATCAGTAATTTCAATCTTTAATTTATTTTTTACATTCTTTTCACTTAAAATAGAAGATACTGATATTGAAACCCTTGAACCTTTAGGTGAATATTTAATAGCATTATCTATAAGATTTGTTAGTATCTGTTCTAGCTTGTCTGCATCTGCCCAAACAAGCGGTATATCTTTTTCTACTTTTTTAACTATTTTATGTTCAGTGGATTTTGAAGCTAATGAGTCATAAACTTTATTTATGCATTTAACTATATTCAATGCTCTTATTGTAAGCTCAAAATTTTGAGATTCTAATCTTGATACTGCAAGCAAATCTTCTACCAATCTAGTAAGTCTTTCAGCTTGTTCTTTAACTATTGTTATATATTTCTTCTTATTTTCTTCTGTTAATTTATCTCCAGATCTTAATAACGTTTCTGCAAAGCCTTTAATACTTGTTAGTGGTGTCCTAAGTTCATGACTAACAGTACTTATAAACTCAATTTGTGCTTGATCTATATTCGAATCTAAAGAATCGTCAATATGAAAAATTGTCAGGTATCCTTTAAATTTATTTTTATTTTGGTTATTTGACTTGGATTTAATTTCAATTTGTCTAGCTTTTAAGATTAATTTTTTACCGTCATGCCTAAATAAAGTAGCTGCCTGCTGTTCTCTACTTAACTCACCAGTGCTTATTTTTACTGATAAGCTTTCAGGCAATGCATACACCTTTCGAGTATCCATCCCTAATAACTCTTCTAAACTCCATCCTGTAATTCGCTCAATTGTTTCATTTACAAAAGTAATTTTCCCAAACTCATCAGATGATATATAACCATCTGGAGAACATGAAACAATAGCGTCTAACAATTCTTCTGCTTTAATTCTCATTTCTTAATATTTTTCTTAAAACACATAGATAAAATACTTTATTTGACAAGAAACTAGTAAAACATAGTAGTATTTTACTTTGCATGCATATGAAATGTTTCTAATAATTATTTTAATCTATATAAAATAGAGTCCTTGAAAGGAATTGGCCATAAATGCCTACAATAAATCAGCTAGTTAGAAAAGAACGAAAAAAAACAAAAGTAAAAACAAAATCACCTGCCCTGCAATCATGTCCCTTAAAGAGGGGGGTTTGTACCCAAGTAAAAACAACTACACCTAAAAAACCAAATTCAGCTTTAAGAAAAATAGCAAGGGTAAAGCTTACAAACGGTGCAGAAATTACAGCTTACATTCCTGGAATAGGCCACAATCTTCAAGAACACTCAGTTGTTTTAGTAAGAGGTGGGAGAGTTAAGGATTTACCAGGTGTTAGGTACCACATTGTTAGGGGTGCACTTGATGCACAAGGTGTAAAAGACAGAAAACAAGGTAGATCTAAATATGGTGCAAAAGAAGGTCAAGCCCCTCCAGTTACAACTGCCACAACACCTACAGGAGGAAAAGTAGCTTAAAACATGCCACGTAAAGGAAAAGTAGATAAAAGAAAAGTCTCTGCAGACACAAGATATAAATCTATTCACATACAAAGATTTATAAACCGCATAATGCAAAGAGGTAAAAAATCAATAGCACAAAAAATTGTTTACAACTCACTGGATTTAATAAAACAAAAAAGCGATCAAGAACCTGTGGAAACTTTTAAAAAAGCAATTAAAAATGTTACACCGCTTGTAAAAGTAAAAGCACGTAGAATTGGTGGAAGCACTTATCAAGTTCCTATTGAAGTAGGACAATTTGAAGGTGAGTCTCTAGGTTCAAGATGGTTAATTACAGCTGCAAGAAAAAGGCCAGGAAAATCCATGATGGAAAAATTAACCAATGAATTAATTGATGCAGCAAATGGCCAAGGTACTGCTGTTAAAAAACGGGAAGACACACATAAAATGGCAGAAGCAAACAAAGCATTTGCTCACTATAGATATTAACTTTTGACAAGCTCTCGCGCAAGTTTAAAACTTAACAATTAATTTTTTTCGTAGAATGCAGAATTGGGATCAAATAAAGCATTTTAGGTCTGAAAAATAGATTTTTCTGTAGGCCATTTGAAATAACCATATTGAGGAATTACTGGAAAATAAAGAT
>JACPSL010000023.1 GCA_016193285.1 Candidatus Melainabacteria bacterium | reverse complement strand
TTGGTGGAACAGAGTATGCCTTTAAGCAATTACAACTACCAATGCCAGGAATTAATATGTAGGCCATCTATTTTTGTTTAAACTTTAATATTTTCAAGAATTACGCCTTTTCTCGAGATTAATTTTCAAAGTTGCGTAAATTATATTATTATTGGTAAATCAGAAATAAATTTGTAGGTTTAATAACTAGGTTTTAATGCTTGAACCCTAAACGGATTGCTGTAATTATAGTCAGATTCTTCAAATTGGATTTTAACTTTTTCATCTTCAAAAAATTTATTTGGATAAAATCTTTCCATTTCAATTAGCACATCATCTCTAAGCCACATGCCTGGTTGTAAATTATAAAACCTACCTTCAAACTCAGTACTTGAGGATAACTTTTGAAATAAATTTAATGAGTTTTGTGAAATTTGTTTAAAATAAGTTTTAGTTTTAGTAGCTGAGCTATCAATACTTTCTAAATCCATAAAAAACAATGGGTCAGTTGGTTCTGAAAATTCACATATTGCAAAATCAAAATTTCCTTCTTCCCCTAAATGAAGTAACCATTTTGCTCTTACAATGTTTAAAACTTTTAAAAACTCTTGATATTCTTTAACTGAAAATTTAAGTTTTTCATTATTTTCTTCAAATAAATTAAGATCAAGCGTCCAGTTTTGTTTAAATACAGAAGCATCATATGAAAAAGTATTAGCCACTGAAGCTAAACTTGTAAGTGCCTTTGCTCCAAAAGGAGAACGCGATGATCTACTTCCATATTGGCCACCTTGAATTAAAAAGTTACCAGTATAAAAAAGTTTTGGTAGTTTGTCTTTGTGTGTGTATATTGCCCATGATGACTTATAAACATTATTTACAAAATAAAAATTCTTTAATGTTGGAAAACTAATTTTAATTTCATCTCCTGGTACTTCTAATCCGTAAGAAAGCATGTTTATTAATATTGCTGCTTGTTCTTCAAGACAGCTAATTAATGAATCTTCTGTTGTACTTTTGTATTGATTTGTATCCATGATCTAGTTACATAGCTTACTTTATAGGCAATATAATTAGGTTAAGATTACATCTAACATAAGAATTTAAATTGTTAAACATTTTTCAAGATCTTGTTATTTTGAGGGTTATTACTATAAAAAATAATATTTATCGTGAATAAAATTCAACTATTAACCTGTCATTTACATTTACTGGTATTTTGCTCCTTTGAGGCACCTCAAGCAATTTACCTGAAAAATTATCCTTTTGAACTGAAACATACTCTAACACCTGAGGTATATTTTTTAGTGAATTTTTTACAATCTCTAACTTTTGAGTTTTTTCTTTTAGTGAAATCACAGAATTAGGTTTTACTGTATAAGATGGTATATCAATATTTTTATCATTAACAAGAACATGTCCATGATTTACAAGCTGTCTTGCACTAGCTAAGGTAGGTGCAAAACCCATTCGATACACTAAGTTATCTAGCCTCGTTTCAAGCAATTGAATTAAAATCTCACCCGTAGGGCCTTTAATTTTACTTGCTTTATTAAAACATTTCTTAAATTGCCTTTCAGTAACTCCATAACAATGCCTTAGCTTTTGCTTTTCTTGCAATAAACTTCCATACTCTGAACTCTTTGTACGTTTTAAACCATGTTGACCAGGAGGATAAGGCCTTTTATTTAGTTCGAACATTGGCATACCAGAAAGTATTTCTCCATACTTTCTGGAAAGTTTATCCTTAGCATTTGTATGTCTCAAATTAATTACCTCTAAATTTCAAGGTTATTAATATTACCATAAAAATACGGGTGTGTTAAGCAATTCGGGGTAACTTGTCCCACTGACCATTAAAAATGGTATCACGAAGAACAAGAAGTTTTTTAGCATTAAACAATCTCCATCTTTTAGATGCAGATTTCATCCTGTACTCCATTTGAGTTTTAATTG
>JACPSL010000022.1 GCA_016193285.1 Candidatus Melainabacteria bacterium | reverse complement strand
GTTGGTGGAACAGAGTATGCCTTTAAGCAATTACAACTACCAATGCCAGGAATTAATATGTAGGCCATCTATTTTTGTTTAAACTTTAATATTTTCAAGAATTACGCCTTTTCTCGAGATTAATTTTCAAAGTTGCGTTAATTAGTTTTGGAATTATAAGCCATTCTAATTCACCCGAAAGTTCAATTCCATTATTTAATATAACTTTTGCAAGTGCTCCTTTTTTTAATTTTATATTTTTAGCTCCTATAAGCCGCCCTAAAAAATTTTCTAAATCTGGAGCATGACCAATAAGAAGAATTTTATTTACTTGAGAAAATGGCAACAACCCTCTTACAATTTCAGTACTGCTTGCACCACAAGATAAAAAATCTACAGTTTTTAAATTTGGTTTTGGCTGGATATTGTTTATAAATATTTCTGCGGTTTCTTTTGCCCTGATTAAAGGGCTTGTTAAAACAAGGTTTAATTCTTCATTTAAATTGTTAAAAAATAACCCAAGCTTTTTTACTTTTTCTTTTCCTTCCTTAATTAATTTTCTATAAAAGTCTCCTTTTTGACTAGTGTCTTCAGCATGGCCATGCCTTAAAATAAAAATTTCATGCAATATTAATGCCTCGCTTAATAATAAAATTTGCTAACTCTTTTTAAGAGAAATGTCGTGCTTTTGCCATTCTAACTGTAATTTGTCTACAATACTAATGAGAGTTAAAAATCTAGATCTTAGTAACTTAACTTCTTCTGATTTGTCTCTTTTACTCATATTTTTTTCAAAGTCTATTTTTTTTATTGCTTCTTCTAGATTTATTACTAAAGCTTTGCATAATTTTTTAATGGTTATTCTTGCAGGAATGTTATCCTTCCCTCTAGCTATAAGTTCTTGTCTAGATTTTAAACTTATTTGTTCGTTATCAGAATTAATTACAAGATCAATAAGTTGTTGCAAAGAAAGTTGTGCAATTAAAGGTTCCTCATTTTTAATTTCAAAGTCCATACTTATAATCATTTTTATTCCTCAGGTTTTTGTTTTAGTTTCACTAGTGTATATAAAGATGTTAGCCATTTAAAAAGTTACTAGATTTTTTATAATGTACACAAATATTTAAGAATAAAATAATCTTTGTGTTTTGATGATTCGGAAGACAAATTAAAACTGGAGTAACGGGAGTAAAAATTAATAAATTATTTATTTTTCTATAGTGACAAATTTCCCATCTCATCTCCCAGCTCAAAGCTCACCATACCTTAGGAATTACCTAAAAGATAATAGAAACCTCTTATAAGAGGTTTTCTTAATATACAAATTGACTTTTTTGATATAGAAAAATATAATTTTACTCTTGCCTGGTGGTGGGTTTCTAGGAAATCTTTAAAATTTCAAAAAGTTATTTATTTGACAACAAGATATAGAGGTAATAAATGAATGTTAAAATGCCTGAGCGTATTAAGCCTTACGCAAAGGCTGGCCAGAGAACCTCTGTCCTTCCAGATTTAGCAGAAATTCAAAAAGCATCCTTTGAATGGTTCTTAAGAGAAGGACTTTCAGAAGAGCTTAAGTCATTTTCTCCTATAAGAGATTATACTGGCCGGCTTGAGCTTTATTTCTTACATGATAATTATTCTTTTGAAGATCATACTGAACCTAAAAAAGCAAAGACTCCACAAGAAGCAAGAGAAAATGATCAAAGCTATACGAAGAAATTATATATTCGTATGCGTTTAGTTAATAGAGATACAGGTGAAATAAAAGAAAATAAAATGTTTGTAGGTGAAATTCCTATGATGACAGACCGTGGCACGTTTATTGTTAATGGTGCTGAAAGAGTTGTAGTTTCTCAGATAGTTAGATCACCTGGTATTTATTACAAGAGAGATGTTGATCCAAATGGGAAAAGAACTTTTAATGCAACTTTAATTCCCAATAGAGGTGCATGGCTAAAGCTAGAGTCTGATGTTAATGACATTATTCATGTAAAAATTGACAAGAATAGAAAATTATATGCAACTACTTTATTAAAAGCACTTAGCTATACAGTAAATGAAATGGAAACATTGTTCCATCATTTTGATTTTTTACAAAAAACATTAGAAAAGGATCCAGCAGATAATAGAGAGCAAGCGCTTATAGAAGTTTATAAAAAACTAAGACCTGGCGATCCAACAAGCGTTGAAGGTGGAAGACAGATTTTAGAGTCAAGATTTTTTGATGATAAAAGATATAACCTTGGTAAGGTAGGACGTTACAAAATAAACAAGAAATTAGGACTTTCAATTCCAGAAGATGTAAGAGTATTAACTAGAGATGATATTGTTGCTGCAATTGATTACTTAATTAATTTACATTATGATGAAGGTCAAATTGATGATATAGATCATTTAGGTAATAGAAGAGTTAGATCAGTAGGTGAACTTTTACAAAATCAGTTTAGAGTAGGACTTTCAAGGTTAGAAAGAATTATAAAAGAAAGAATGACATTGCAGGATGCAGATACTCTTACTCCTGCAAATCTTTTAAATCCTAAACCATTAATTGCAGCAATTCGTGAATTCTTTGGTTCATCACAGTTAAGCCAGTTTATGGATCAAACAAATGCACTTGCTGAACTTACACATAAAAGAAGACTGTCAGCTTTAGGTCCTGGAGGTTTATCAAGGGAAAGAGCGGGTTTTGCTGTTCGTGATATTCATCCAAGTCACTATGGAAGGATTTGCCCAGTAGAAACACCTGAAGGACCAAATGCAGGTTTAATTGGATCACTTGCAACACATGCACGTGTAAATCAATACGGGTTTATTGAAACCCCATATAGAAAAGTAGTAAATGGAGTTGTTACAAATGAAATCCAGTATTTGTCAGCTGATGAAGAAGATAATTTTAGAGTAGCACCAGGAGATGAACCCGTAGATAAAGATGGAGCTTTTAAAACTGAGTTTGTACCAGTTAGATATAAAAATGAGTTTATAGTTGTCCCACCAGAAGAGGTAGATTTTATTGGGGTGAGCCCTATACAAATAGTTTCTGTTGGTACTGCACTTATTCCATTCTTGGAGCATGATGATGCAAATAGAGCATTAATGGGTTCAAATATGCAACGCCAGTCAGTTCCTTTAATTACAACTGAAAGACCATATGTTGGTACAGGAATTGAAAAACAAACAGCAAGAGATTCTGGAATGGTAATTTTAGCAACAGATTATGGAGAAATTACTTATGTTTCATCTCAAGTTATAAAGGTTAAATATAAATCTCAAGAAGAATGTGAGATTCAATATCCTCTTACAAAATTTAATAGAAGCAATCAAGATACTTGTTTAAATCAAAAACCAATTGTTATAGAAAGTGACAAGATAATTCCAGGACAGGTTTTAGCTGATGGACCTGCAACTGACTGTGGTGAATTAGCACTTGGGAAAAATATTCTTGCAGCTTTTATGCCATGGGAAGGTTATAACTTTGAAGATGCAATTTTAATAAGTGAAAGATTAGTAATGGATGACACTTATACTTCTATTCACATTGAAAAGTTAGAAATTGATGCTAGATCTACAAAACTTGGGCCTGAAGAAATTACAAGGGAAGTTCCAAATGTATCGGAAGAATCATTAAGGCACTTAGATGAAAATGGTATTGTAAGAATTGGTGCAAGGGTATTTGCAGATGATGTTTTAGTTGGAAAAATTACACCAAAAGGTGAATCAGATCACCCACCAGAAGAAAGATTACTGCGAGCAATATTTGGAGAAAAAGCAAGAGATGTTAGAGATAATTCTTTAAGGGTTCCACATGGAGAAGGTGGTCGTGTTGTAGATGTAAAAATTTTTGACAGAGAAAAAGGTGATGAGTTACCACCTGTTGCAAATAAAGTTGTAAGAGTATTTGTTGCGCAAAAAAGAAAAGTTTCAGTTGGTGATAAAGTAGCTGGACGCCATGGTAATAAAGGTATTATTGCAAAAATTCTTCCTGTTGAAGATATGCCTTTTTTACCCGATGGTACCCCTGTTGATATTTTGTTAAATCCTCTTGGTGTGCCTAGCCGTATGAATATAGGTCAAACATATGAAACTATGTTAGGTTTAGCTTCAATGTTAACAGGCAAGCATTATGAAGTTCCGCCGTTTGATGAGATGTATGATCCTGAAGCAAGTAGGATTTTAGTTTTAAATGAAATTAATGAAGCTAAAACACAATGTTCTATTGATTGGATAGATAAAAATGGAAAAGTTAAATTAATTGATGGCAGAACAGGTGAACCATTTGATAATCCTTGTTTAGTTGGAAAAATTTACATGATGAAACTTGTACACCTTGTAGATGACAAGATCCATGCAAGAAGTACAGGTCCATATAGCTTAGTAACTCAACAACCCCTTGGTGGTAAGGCGCAATTTGGTGGGCAAAGATTAGGTGAGATGGAGTGCTGGGCTCTAGAAGCATATGGTTCTGCATATACTTTACAAGAGATGTTAACAGTTAAGTCGGATGATGTTTCAGGAAGAAGCAGAGCCTATGAATCAATTGTTAAAGGTGAAAATATTCCAAGGCCTGGCGTTCCAGAATCATTTAAAGTTTTAGTTCGTGAACTTCAGTCACTTGGCTTGGATGTCACTATTTTAAAAAGACAACATGATGGAAGTGATTCTGAAATTGATTTAACTAGTGATGAAGATGAATTAAGGAAGGCACGTCTAGGTGTTTCCTTGTCTGGTAAAGATATTGGCTTGGAAGAAGAATTAAAAGGATTACGTTCAAAGGCAGTTGCTATTGATTTAGCTGCTATTGCTGTTGAACCTAAAAGTAGTGATTCTAAAGAAGAGGATAAAGGAGGTGAGGAAAAGTTAATTGAAGAAGTAAAGTTAACGGATGAGATAACTGACGGAGATAACGGAGATAAAGGAGAGTAAATAATAAGAAAGTGACAATCCAAGAATCTATAAGTAAAACAAATGGTAATCTCGAAGGAATGTCAATCTTTGACAGGTTTAATCACCTTCAAATTAAAGTTGCTTCTCCATCAAGAATTATGGATTGGTCATTTGGTGAAGTTATAAAACCAGAGACAATAAATTACCGGACTTTAAAACCAGAAAAAGATGGATTATTTTGTGAAAGAATCTTTGGTCCAACAAAAGATTGGGAGTGTTATTGTGGTAAGTATAAAAGGGTTAGACATAAAGGAATAGTTTGTGAAAGATGCGGGGTAGAAGTAACTGAATCAAAAGTAAGAAGACATAGAATGGGACATTTAAAGCTTGCAGCTCCAGTGTGTCATATCTGGTTTTTAAAAGGTATACCAAGTTATATGAGTTTATTAACTGATATACCACTTAGAGATCTAGAACAAGTAATTTATTTTAATCAATACATAGTATTAAATCCTGGAAGTGTTGAAACTATAGTTAAACACCAACTACTTTCTGAAGAAGAATATGAACTTTTAGCAAGCGATGAAAATGCTCAGTTTGAAGTTGCCATAGGAGCAGAAGCTGTAAGGTTGATATTAGAAGAAATTGCAAAACCTGTATATGAATTTCCTGATGCTAAAACACGCGAAGAGCGTGGTGAGTTAAAATCTCTTTCTGGTTTAGAAGAGTTAACTAGTAATTTAAGATTAGAATTAACTAGTACAGCAGGCAGCCAACAACGAAGAGCAAAAATTATTAAAAGACTGAGACTACTCGAAAACTTGATTACTTCTAAGACTGATCCTACATGGATGGTTCTAGATGTGCTACCCATAACTCCTCCAGACTTGCGTCCTATGGTTCAACTTGACGGAGGCAGATTTGCAACTAGCGACTTAAATGATTTATACAGAAGAGCAATAAACAGAAATAACAGACTTGCAAGACTGCTTGATATGGGTGCTCCAGAAATTATTGTCCGAAATGAAAAAAGAATGCTTCAAGAAGCAGTAGATGCATTAATTGATAATGGCAGGAGAGGGAGAGTTGTAACTGGTTCAAATGGAAGGCCTTTAAAATCATTGTCAAATATTATTGAAGGTAAACAAGGCAGGTTCCGTCAAAATCTTTTAGGGAAAAGAGTTGATTATTCCGGAAGGTCTGTTATTGTAGTAGGTCCTCAACTTGGTATTCATCAATGTGGTTTACCAAGAGAAATGGCAATTGAACTTTTTAAGCCATTTGTTATAAGCAAATTAATAGAAAGGCAAATATGTCAAAATATTAAATCTGCAAAAAAACAAATTGAAAAAGGTACTCCTATAGTTTGGGAAATATTAGAAGAAGTTATTCAAGGTCACCCTGTTTTATTAAACCGTGCACCAACATTACATAGACTTGGTATTCAAGCATTTGAACCCGTGCTTGTTGAAGGCAGAGCTATACAATTGCACCCACTAGTTTGTGCTGCATTTAATGCAGATTTTGATGGTGACCAAATGGCAGTACATGTACCATTATCTGTTGAAGCCCAAGCTGAAGCAAGAATGTTAATGATGGCTTCAAACAATATACTTTTACCCGCAAGTGGAAAACCAACTATAACACCTACACAAGATATGGTTTTAGGTATTTATTATTTAACTGCTGAAAAGAAATCTTCTTTAAATCCTAAATTATGCCAAGGCGCAGGAATGTATTTTTATAACTTTCAGGATGCTGTTAGTGGATACGAAGCCGGCATTTTAGATTTACATGCAAAGATTTATGTCAGAGGTGATGATGGTGAGAAAATAAACACTACTGTTGGTAGAGTTGTTTTTAATATGGCTATAGCAAATGTTTTTGAAAGTAACCAAGTAATTAAAATGATTGTACCAACATCAAGAACTAAAGAAAAAATGAAATATATCAATGAAAATATTGATAAGAAGAAACTTTCTAGGCTAGTTTTAGAAATTTATGAGAAATATGGATCTGCAATAGCTAGTGAAATAGCCAATTCCTTAAAAAATCTTGGTTTTAGATTTGCAACAAAAGCTGGAGTAACAATTGGTATTGAAGACTTAACAATACCTGAAGAAAAGAAAGTATTAGTTACTGAAGCTGAAAAACAAATAGAAGAAGCACATAAAAAATTTGAAAGAGGAGATATTACTGAAGTTGAAAGATACAACAAAGTTATTGATACTTGGTCTGAAACTACAGAAAAACTTACAGAAAAAGTAATAGATAATTTTGATCGCTTAAACCCTGTTTACATGATGGCATTTTCAGGGGCAAGAGGTAATATAAGCCAGGTTCGTCAACTTGTTGGAATGAGAGGATTAATGGCTGACTCTCAAGGGCAGATTATTGATTTGCCTATTAAGACAAACTTTAAAGAAGGACTAAATGTAACTGAATACATAATTTCAAGTTATGGGGCAAGAAAAGGACTAGTTGATACAGCACTAAAAACTGCAGACTCAGGTTATTTAACCAGACGATTAGTAGATGTAGCACAAGATGTTGTTGTTCGTGAATATGATTGTGGTACAAAAAAAGGAATTTTTGTTCATGCTTTATACGAAGGAGAAAAATTAACAGTTGATATTGCAGATCGTGTAATTGGTAGAGTTGCTACAGAAGATTTAACAATAAACAGAAAAATTATAATAAAAAGAAATGAAATAATTGACAGAGAAAAAGCAAGATTAATTGAGGAAAATAATATTAAATCTTTCCGAGTAAGATCTCCACTGGTTTGTGAATTACCATATGGCATTTGTCAAATGTGTTATGGTTGGAGTTTAACTACAAATACTATGGTAGATATTGGAGAAGCAATTGGTATTATTGCTGCCCAGTCAATTGGAGAACCAGGAACTCAACTTACAATGAGAACCTTTCATACTGGTGGAGTTGTTGCTGGAGCTACAAAGAAAATTCAGATTAGAGTTCCTGAAACTGATACTGTTAAGTACGATATTCCAACAAGGTCAGTAAGAACTAGATATGGGGATCCTGTTTTACAAACAATAAGAGATGGAAAAATTAAAGTTGGTAAGATGGAATTCTTTTTACCTGGTGGTTCACAAATTAGTTTTGAGAGCGGGACTAAAGTTCAAAAGGATGAAGTAATTGCAGAATATACTGAAATAAGACAAAAAGAATTAATTGAAAAAGCAACAAAAGATATCATTGCTGATCATCCTGGACAAATATTATTTGAAGAATTTTCAGCAGATGAAAGAAGAGACAGACAAGGCAACATCTCAAGAACTGCAAATAAGAGTGGAATAATTTGGGTAATGGAAGGTGATGTTTATAATCTTCCACCTGGCAGCAGATTAACTGTAAAAGATGGAGAACAAGTTAAACAAAATAACATTCTTGCTGAAACATATATTATTTCTGAGCGAGGTGGTGAGGTTCGTTATAAAGAAGATTTAACTGTAGTTGAAGAAGCTAAATTTAGTAAAGAAAAAATTAAAAGATTAGTTCAAGGACGTGAAGTAAGTATTGTAATTGCAAGAGTTGGGGCTGAAAATGCAAAACTTGAAAGTACAAAACAAGGTAATTCCTGGAAGATAAAAGAAACAAAAACTACACCAGAAGAATTTTATACAATAAAAGTCGTACCTGATGAAACTATAGAAAATAAAAGTGTAATTGCTGAACTTGTAGATGATGGTGTTTTAGCTGTAAGTAATGCAGGTGAGATTAGATATGATGGATTAGAAGTAGATGAATCAAGAATTATTACCCAACCAGGCAATATTTATTTTATTCCTGAAGAAGTTCATTATTTAAGTAAAGATGTAAGTTTAAAATTAGTTGAAAATGAAGAAAAAGTAAAAGCTGGACAAGAAATTGTCAAAGATGTTTTTACTCATATTGATGGAGTTGTAGAAATTAAAATTGATAACGATATTATCCATGAGGTTGTTGTAAGAAATGGTGATATTTATGATATTTCAGATGCTACTCAATTAAAGTGTGAAGATGGAGAAATCGTTAAAGAAGGTGTGGAAGTTTATCCAGGCATTACAACAGACTCTGTTAAATTAGTAACCTTACTTGAAGATGAAGAAAAAGCTACTGTTAGACTCCTTTTAAGACCTGTTCAATCTTTTTCTATTGAACCCAAAAAAGTTAACTTTCAAGGTTATTCAACAGATCCAAACATTGCATTGCTTGCAGTTACTCAAATGCTTTACAGAGATGGTGAAAGGGTAAGGAATTTTAATGGCGGACCATTATCAAAAACAAGTTTAGTTCTAACAATGACTGGTGACTTAATTACTTTAAAAGGAAAAGTAGAACTAACTAAAACTTATGAAGGTAAGCAAGAGCTACAAATTATACTACAAGAAAATGTCGTTTTAAGAAGAGAGCAAGATACAAATATTACTCAACTTTTAGTTGATGATCATGATCACATTGAACCTGGTGTAGCATTAGCAAAGACACAGGTATTAGCAAGGATTAATGGAGAAGTTTGCTTAAGTACTCAACAAGAAAAAAGAATTCTTTTAATTACTAGTAATGATTTAATTAAACAAGAAACAACAGCAAGGCCAGTAGTAAAAGTTGGAGAATTTATTAAAATTGGTGATAAGTTGGGTGGTCAGACAGAATCAGTATGTTCAGGGCAAATTGTCTCTTTAGATCAAAAAGCAGTAGTTATAAGAAAAGGCAGGCCATATCTTGTTAGTGCAGGAGCACAACTTCAGTGTGATAATGGACATTTAGTACAGCGAGGTGATCAACTTGCATCTCTTATATATGAAAGAATTAAAACTGCAGACATAGTACAAGGATTACCACGTGTTGAAGAATTGCTTGAAGGGCGTAAACCTCGTGAATCTACAATTTTGTCAGAACTTTCAGCAAAAGTAAAAGTAGTTCAAGAAGACGATACTAAAAAAGTTATTTTAGTCGCAGGAGATGTTCAAAAAGAAATTCAAGTACCTACAGGATTGAATATTATTGTAGAAGAAGGACAAGAAGTAAAAGTTGGGGAATCTTTAACTGATGGGCCTGCAAATCCTCATGATATTTTAAATCTACTAGGTGTTGAAGCCGTTCAACAATATCTTTTAGATGAAGTTCAAAAAGTTTATAGAAGCCAAGGAGTTGAAATCTCAGATAAACATATTGAAATTATAATTAGACAAATGACAAGAAAAGTAAGGATAGAAGATGCTGGTGATACTATACTTCTGCCTGGTGAATTAGTAGAACTAAGAGATATAAAAGAAGAAACTGAAAAAGCAAGAAAGTTAATATCAAAAGATGCTAAACCTCCTATCTATAAGCCAATACTTTTAGGTATAACAAAAGCAAGTTTAAATACTGAAAGTTTTATATCTGCAGCTAGTTTCCAGGAAACTACAAGGATACTTTCAGAAGCTTCAATCCAGGGTAAAAAAGATTGGCTTAGAGGCTTAAAAGAAAACGTAATTATTGGACGATTAATTCCTGCTGGTACAGGTTATTTACATTCACAAGCCGTAGAATTAAATATTACTGATTTTGGTCAAGCTATTTCAGAAACTCTTGCGGAAAGCAGGAGAGAAGCTAGTTTGAATTAAGATCTTCTAAAGCACGTCTTCTTCTGTTTGATTTATAAATATCTTCTAAGCTCTTTGCAGTTCTTCTTCCCATTTCAACAAGATTATTTAAATTTCCACTTCCTTCTTTAATTAAGTCTTCAGTAACAATAGATACAAAATCACCTATGTCTAATATTGTAGATGCAAGAAGAATATCAGGCGGCCCTAAAAAGCTAAACAATTTATTTTCATTATTGTCTTTTTCCTTTATTAGCTTTTCAGGTATGTGAAATCTAAATATATTATTAAGCCAAATAAGTGGTCTGTCTATAATACTAAGAATCCTAATTGTATCTCTTGGGAATCCACTTAAATCAAGCCTTCTTGCAATTGGTCTTGCAATGTCACCAAATATACTAAGCATGTTTATTATTGGCGTAAAGGAAGAAACTGTTTTATCAGCATGTTTACAGAATTCAATAAGAGATTCTTTTTTTACTTCTTCATTTGCTCCTCCAGTGTATTTTCTCCAATGCTCTTTTGCATTTAAAAAGTGTTCTTTTACTTTATTCTTTATATCTTTCCAGCTAACTTTATGATTTTCATTTGAGTGATCATAAGGACAAGGTGGTCCTAAAGCTGTATTCCAAAGTTTATGAGAAAAACCCTGGCCAAGTGAGAGGTTTGTACTCATATTTCTCCACCACCAACTGTCAAATAAATTTGCAACAGTCCACTCAAGGTCATTTGACAATGCTGGATTAAAAAAGCTTAATGCAGCAATAGCAAACTTGCCTTTTGTTTGAATAAAATTATTAGTACGAGAAAGTAAATATGTAGAATTATCTCCAAGTTTTTCTTTTGTACATTTATCCAAGCCAACGTTATCATCTAGATTACCTTTACTGTCTTTATGCACATAAATTTGATTTCTAAGCATAGAACCTAAAGTTCCTGTAATTCTTTCAGTTCCTGAAATTATTTTTAGCCAAATGCTATCGCAAAAATCAGATTTTTTAATAAAGTAGGAAACAATTTTTAGAGGACACTCAACAATATGTGAATAAACACTATACTTTGCTAACCTAGCAGTATCCTTTGCCCATTTTTCTTTGTCTTCTTTTGTCCGCTCGCTAACATCATTATTAAAACCCGGATAATTTTCTTTAAAGTCATCAAAAGGTCTGACATCACTATAGCCATATAAGCTCTTTAGTAGTTTGTTTATTTGTATCATTTTATATTTTTGTTTATGTTTTCTAAAATAATTTTTTAAAAAAATAAATAAGCTAAATACTAACAATCTTTTTAACAGATTTAAAAATTTAAAAAGATAATTAGAATTTTACTTTACAAGGTAATCTTAAAGAGATTAAGAAGCTCTTGTCGAGAGTTTCTTAACCATTTAGAATTTTTTAAGAATTCAGTTATGTTTTCAACATACTTGTTAATAAAAGTGTAATATTTAAGTACTCTTTTTGTATGAGAAAAATAGTTACTTTAATTCTTTTGCTGATTTGGAATACTTCACTAAGTAGTTGGGCTCAAGAAGAAAAAAAGCTCAAGAATATCTCTGGTGAAATAAATGAAGATCAAATCTGGTCTGGAAATATTCATGTTACTGGTGATATCTGGGTAAATAGAGGAGTAACCCTAACCATATTGCCAGGAACTGTAATTAAAGTTTCTGCTTTCAGTGATGACCAGCATGGTGGGAAAGACCATCCGCATGATCCACCGTTCCCTAATGATCCTGATCGCATTGAAACAAAAAGCACCCAGATTATAATTGATGGTTCACTAAATGCAATCGGGACACCAGACAAGAGAATTGTTTTTACATCTGATAGTGAAAATCCGACAACATATGACTGGGATGGGTTACTTATTTCCCGAGGCAAATTAAAGTATGCAATTATTGAATATGCTCGTTATAACAATATTCAAGAGTCTTCTAATGTAGTCATTGCAAATAGCATTATTAGAAATGCTCTTGAGTGCTGCCTTTGCATTGGTCATGCAAAACCTGTCAGCCCTCGGATATTAAATAATGAAATTTATAACTGTGGACATGAAGGGATTGATTATGCTGGTGGCTCTGCTTTAATTGAAGGAAATTATTTTCACCTGGAAAATCCTGAAATACAGCCGAATCCTACAATAGGAAGAAATGGAATTATAGTATATAAAAACGCTTACCCAATTATTAAAAAAAATACATTTAAGAAACTTGTGGACGCCATACTTTTCCTGAACGATGCTCTTAACGAAGAGAAAAAAAGAAGTAAGGTTATAGTCAGGGATAATAAGATAGAAGAAAATGATGTTGGCATTGAGATGGAGCCTGGCTTTCCTAGTGGTGTAGTGATTATAAAAAATAATCAACTGATTAACAATAAAGAAGATAAAATAATCAGAAGATTATAAAAGGTGTGTAAAAGTTTAATCAAAGGTAAGGTTTTTACTGTATTGCAATTAAGATGCGTTAATCAAGTTTCACAGTTTTTGTTCATTAATTAATTCCACAAATATTAAATTTTCAATTCCCATACTTTACCTGATTAAAAAACAAAATCCTTTGTGGTATTGTAGTTGCAATTATTTATTACGGTCTGAAGTTAAACAACTATGACTATTGCAATTAGTAAAACTTCTGAATTACAATCCGGTTGTAGAACTCATGTTCACATTAATAGAAAATATTTAAAAAATAAGAAAACATTTGAAGACTTTAAACAAAGACAATATACAAGATTTAAACCTGAACAAATAATAAACGAGGATAATTTAATCCTTCCACAAACTATTCTTCCTCAAAAACCAAATGCACTT
>JACPSL010000021.1 GCA_016193285.1 Candidatus Melainabacteria bacterium | reverse complement strand
TCTTTATTTTCCAGTAATTCCTCAATATGGTTATTTCAAATGGCCTACAGAAAAATCTATTTTTCAGACCTAAAATGCTTTATTTGATCCCAATTCTGCATTCTACGAAAAAAATTAATTGTTAAGTTTTAAACTTGCGTCAATTATAAATCTTCAATTATTATTTTTGGTTGCATAAAAGACTTAAATTTTAAGTAAGCTGTGTTTAAGTTCTTATAAAAAGAACAATAATTTTTTTGATCTAAGTGTTTGTTTTTTTCATAATTTGTATAAGCCATGTAGTTTAAATAATCTTTTAAATTCATTTCATTCTTTTCAAGATAATCCAAGATATCTTTTGTGTTGTTAGCAGATAATTGTAAGTTTTTATATCTACCAAGCTCAGATATTGAGCTATATTTTTTACTTAAATAGATAGTTTGAGATCTACTTAAAATTGTAGGTAGTATGCTGTTTCTTGAACTGTTTGCAAAAATAAAAACAGTTTTTTCTTGAGCTTCCTCAATAGTTTTTAAAAGAAGATTACAACATTCGGGAGTTAGAGTAGTTGTGCTTGAGTTTTCAAAAAATATAATTCTAAAAAATCCTGATGTTATAGCTAATTGATTTAAAAGTTCTCTAATATCATCAATTTTAATTTGTTCTTTCTTGTTCTTTTCATCTGGCTTTATGGTTATAAATGCTTGTGGATGCTCATTTTTTTCTAACCACCTGCAGTTAATGCAAGTCTCGCAGGGTTCTTGAATATTGTTTAATTCTTTATTTTTTTCACAGTTTAAGATCTTTGCCAAATTTTTAGAAATTGAAAATATATCGTCTATATTGTTGCCAATAAATGCATATGAGTTGGCCAATTTATTTTTTAAGATTGCATTAGTTAAGAACTTTATTGCTTCTGGGTAGTTTTTAATTAGTTCTTCTTTAAACATTAAAATAATTATAGCTATAGAGGTAACATTTACTGTTAAAGTTAGTCTAATAAAAGTAAAAAGTAGATATGGATATCACTCAATTAAAAAATGAAAATATTGTTTTACCTATAGAGTTTATTTCTTTTATAAATGAATTAGACAAATTTTCTTCTAAAAAAGAAATTGCTTATGCATTAATTAATATTTTGCTTCCTAAGTTTTCTGCAAAGTTTTCATCTTATGTAGAAAAAAAAGAAGATTCTTTAAGTGTTGTTTGCCAAATTGGTGAAAGCAACTCTGTGAAAAATGTTTTTAATAAAGAAATGTGTGAACAAATTTACAACTGGGTCATGAGTCAAAGACAGCTAGCATCATTAAAGATTCCTGGTAAAGAGAATTTTATTTTTGTACCTTTGATAGATCAAAGTACAAGTCAGTCTATTGAACATGGCCTTCTGGTTTTTTGTATAGCTGATGATCTGATTGGGATTAACAAAGAATTAAATGTTGCAGTAAATTTGCTTTCAAAGGTAACAAGTCTCTTTATGACAAGGTTTTTTCGAAATGACAATGAAGCTAGTTTTTTAAGACTTCAAGAAGATATTAGTTCAGAATTAAAACTTACAGCAAAATTACAAAAATCAATTTCAGGCTCTGAGTCGAATGAAAAAATATTGTTTAGTGTTTTAGAAGATGGATCTTCTTGTTTTAATGGAAACTTTTGGTGGATAAGTGATTTGAATCCTGATATAACTTTAGTGCTTATAGGTCAAGTTGTTGGTGGACTCCCTTCTTCAATGGTGAGTGGATATGTCTTAGGAGAAATGAATGGTTTAAAAACTAGAGCAGAAATCTCGTTAAAACCTAAAGAAGTTTTAAGTCATTTAAATAAACAATTAAACAATATATTTAAAAGTACAGGAATTTCTGTAAATGCTTGGTATGGGGTTTTTAATGTTGGTGCTAGAAACGTTAGGTTTTCTAATGCTAATCATCCTGATCCTTTTTTAATTGGCCCAGAACAACAAGTTTCTAATTTAATTATTCATCCTGGTGAAAAAGGAAATTCACTTGGAATAAGTATGAGTTCAAACTATGAAGAAACTAGTTCATTTATTTCAGGTGGATCTAAACTAATTATCTGTACTAAAGATCTTTTAGAACAAGCTAGTAAAATTGGAAGTAAATATGATCCTACTTGGTTGCCAAGTGTACTTGAAACCTTAGGAGGTTTATCTTTAGTAGAATTAAAACGTGGCTTAGAAAACATATTATCAGAAAAACATTTACCAGGAACTGCACAAAAGCTATCGCGTCTTGCCTTGTTACTTGAGGTCTCGTCTTAATGAGGCCTTAGTGAAAGTATTTTTAAACTCAGCTATCAAGATTAGACTAAGTGGATGATTACCTTGATATTTATATAGAAACAGCTTAGTTCTTGAGGTAATCCTATACTTCTGAGGTACATAAAAGATAATCAGAGACTACTTTTAAGAACTATTAAAATGAAAATAAAAACATGAAGACTGTTCACATAAAAAAATCAATATTAAATTATTTTGAAGAAAAATTTAATTTTAAATTTCAAACTTTAAATTTCCGATTTCCAATTGAAACTTTGGATACTCTTTTAAAAAAATTTTATAAAGAATATGATCAAGCTGCGTTTTTAGTTCAAGCAAATAAAAATTTCCCCAATTTGGTCCTAAAGAAAATTTCTAAATCATATCTTCTTAAAGTTCCACTTGAGGTTCAAAGTAATGAACACTTATATATTGGTTTGTCTGATTTATTGTCGTTTTTAGTTTTATTTGATGAACCAAATCTTGATGAGAGAAGTTTTAAAGAGCAAAAATCCAGATTCTTTTTAACATTTGATCCAAAAGTAATAAAAGTAATATTTGATTACTTTTATGAAAATTATTGTCAAGGTTTATCGCTAAAAGAAAAGAAGCTCTTGATAAAACTTAAAAATTCTACAAACAATCAGTTAAATCCATCCTATATAAGCAAGTTTCAGGAAGCACTATTGATTAATGCTTTAAATGTTAATAATAAACTTAAACAATCAAAAATTATAGAAGCACTATCGTTTACTGACGAATCTATTGCAATAACTGATCTTGCAGGAAATGTTCTAGAATCCAATAAGAATTTTGAAAAACAATTTGAATCTGCAACAAAGAAAAAAACAATTAAAGATCTTTTGCCTGAAAGTATTTTTAGTTCTGCTTTAAGTGAAACAACAAGAAAAAATAAATGGCAAGCAGAAATAAACTTAAATATTGCATCAGGCAAATTAGAAACATTATGTATAAGTTGTTATTTGTTTAAGGATGATCTTGAAAGACCAACTGGCTTTGTTTTTACTTTTAAGGACATTACAGAATTAAAAAAGCTAGATAATTTAAATAAACAGTTAATTACAAAGTTACGAGAACAAAATATTCAGTTAAGCGAAGTAAATAAACGTTTAATAGAGGCAGACAGGATAAAAAGTGATTTATTGTCTGTAGTAAGTCATGAATTAAAAACACCAGTTTCTACAATTATTGGTTTTAGTGAACTTATTGCAAATAGAAAATATGATGAAACAACAGTCAGGCAGTTTGCTGAACAAATCAATGATTCAGGGAAAAAACTAGATAAAATTATTTCTGACTACTTGGATGTAGCATCAAATCAGTTTGGTATTTCAGTAAATAAATTACACACTATGCCTTTAAATTTAGTTGATTTAATAAGACATTGCTATAAAGAACAAAAAGCAGAATACAATAACTCAAACCTTGCTTTTGAAATAAATTGTTTAGGTTATGAACCAATTATTATTTCGGAAGCACAAAACATGCAAAAACTTTTTAGTAACTTAATTAATAATTCTTTGAAATACAGTCCTAATGGAGGAAAGATATTAGTAAAAATATTAAACGATGGAGAAAATGTAACTGTTTCAGTTACTGACCAAGGTGTTGGCATGACTACAGAACAAATTAGTCGTGTTTTTGAACCTTTTTACAGAACTGATAATTCCCTTACAAGAGAGTTTCCTGGAATTGGATTAGGCTTAGCCACTTGTAAAAAAGTTGTTGAATTATACAATGGATCTATCTGGTGTGAACCAGGCGTTGATGTAGGAACAGTATTTTATGTAACTTTGCCTGTAAATCCTAGCAAGCCTCAAGAAAGAAAACTAGTGGAACCTGGACAAAAATCAGATGTACAAACCTCAACTATCAGTAGCCCTAATCACTTTTAATGAAGAAAGAATCATTGAAAAAACTATTTCAGCAATTCATAATTGGGTTGATGAAATTGTAGTAGTAGATTCGTTTAGTACTGATAAGACATTAAATATTTTAGAGATGTTTAATGTAACTCTTTATACGGAAGAATGGAAAGGTTATGCTGCACAGAAAAATTTTGCATTGTCAAAGTGTAAGAGTGATTGGATCTTAGTACTAGATGCTGATGAAATAGTAAGTAATGCTCTTAAAAATGAAATAATTAATGTTGTGGGAGAGCATAGTAATAAAATAGGTTTTAAGATTAAACGAAAACTTTATGTAGGTAAAAGGTGGATTAAATATGGTGGTTACTATCCTGATTATCAGCTAAGATTTTTTAAAAATAATATTGGAGCACATTTTAAAAAAAGAGAGATCCATGAAAGCATTAGCTTAGAAGGAGAAATTGGTTACTTGAAAAATCCACTAGAGCACTATGCTTATAAGGATTTAAAAGATTATAAAAAGACATTAGAAAAGTATGCAGAACTAGCAAGTAAAGAAGTAAAAAATAAAAAGTTTTATCTCCCTCCTTTAAGAGCATCATGGGCATTCTTTTTCAGATATATCGTTAGATTAGGTTTTCTTGAAGGTAAATTAGGTTTTGATTTAGCTAATGCATACAGTAATTATGTTTACAAGAAGTATGAGTTAGCGAGGAAATAAAATTACACATAAGCTAAGCTTGACTCATAGCAGTAATAAATCCCTTTAATAGTTAAATGAGGATCATGTAGATCATAATTTTTATAGAACTTTGTAACTATTGAAGCATTTCCTCCAGTAAAAGCTATTTTAGGATTAGGATGTCCTTCTTTCTTAAATAAATTTAAGTAATGCTCAACAAGTGCAATTTGGCCAATTATTACTCCATTTAAAATTGCATCTTCAGTGTTTTTTGAAAGAGGGTTTAGTCTTGTAATTTTTTGTTCCTTTGCTAGTTCAACATGTGGAAGTGACAAAGTTTTACTTGAAATAGCTTTTAGTTCAATTTCACAGCCTGTTGTAATAATTCCACCAAGAAAGTTGCCATTTTGATCACAAGAAGTAATAGTAGTTGCAGTCCCAAAATCAAAAATAACAATGGGAGATTTAACATTTCCTAATGTGTTAAGTGCTGCAGTTAAATTACAAACTCTGTCAACTCCTAATGTTGGGTAAGTATTTTTAATTACACTTTGATTTTTTATATTTATTTCTACAAATTTTATTTGGTAATCATCTGTAATTGTTTGAACAGCTTCATTCATGTGTATTAATGCACCAGCAATTACTACAGGATAATTATTTTTCTTAACTTCACTCCATGGCAGTAAACTAAGTTCAGTATGATGGTTTCTTTTATAATCTTGGAGCTTACCATCTTGAATAAAGCTCCAGTGTATAGAAGTGTTTCCTACATCTATTGCTAGAATTGTGTTTTTATTTTGTGACATGATTTTTTTCCTTTACTGTCTTGGAACTGATGTTATTTGTTTTTCTTTTTTAAGTTTTTTGCTATTGTCTTTATTCTCTGTATTTTGTTGTAGCTTTTTTAGTCTAACTAGTTTAACTCTTTGTTTATCTTTTGTTTCTACTTTAAGAAGGAATCCATTATTTTCAACTTCATCTCCAACGTTTGGTTCTTTCCCAATTAACCCAAATGTAAGCCCTCCTATTGTGTCGTAATGTTCATTAGAAAAGTTTGTACCAAGTTTTTCATTTACTTCATCAATATTTAGATTCCCAGTTATGATTATATCTCCGTTTGGTAAAACTTGAACGGGCTCAAGAGCAGTATCAAATTCATCTGATATTTCTCCAACAATTTCTTCTACAATGTCTTCAATTGTTACAAGCCCTGAAGTACCACCAAACTCACCAATTACAATAGCAAGCTGTAAGGATTTTCTCTTTAATTCAGTTAATAGATCATCAATTGGTTTACTTTCCGGTACTATAATTACTGGTTTTGCAATTTCTTTTACAGGTATTTGTTTATTTCCTAAATGAATTTGCTCAAGTAAATCTCTTGTAGTAATTACACCTGCAATATTGTCTATTGAGTCCTCATAAATTGGAAGTCTTGAATGCTTAGAATCTATTACAGCTTGTACTGCTTCTCCAATTAATTCATTTGCTTCAATGCAAACTATATCTGTTCTTGGAGTCATTATTTCTCTTGCAACTGTATCTGGAAAATCAAAAATATTTGAAATCATTTCCTTCTCTGATTCTTCCAACACACCACTTTCTTGACTAACATTTAAAAGCATTTTTAATTCATCTTCAGTGTAAACAAATGTAGTTCTCAAATCTGTAATTCCAAAAAATCTTAAAATACTTGATGCTGAAATATTTAAAAACAATACAAGCGGACTAATAATTAATCTAAACGCTTCAAGTGTCCATATAAGTAAGAAAACAGTTTTTTCTGGACTTACAAAAGCTAAAGTTTTTGGTATTATTTCTCCAATAACAACATGAAAATAAGTTACAAGTAGTAGTGCTAATGGTAATGCAATTGAGTGAGCAGTAAATGTTGTCATTTCAGGATTTATAAAGTTTTCAACTATTGGAATTAAAAATTTTGCAATTGTTAGTTCACCAATAGCACCTAAAGCTAAGCTTGCAATTGTAATTCCAACTTGTGCAGCAGATATATAGCTGTCTATTTTATTTAGTGCTTTTAAAACTAAAGAAGCAGGCTTATTTCCTTCACTAACTTTTTGTTCGATTCTTGTACGGTTAACTCTAGCTAAGGCAAATTCCACTGCTACAAATAAACCATTTAACAGCACCAAGAACAAACCAACTAAAATTCCAATTACTGTTTCCATAACCTCAAGCCTTACTTTTAAGAGACTGCCAATGCTCTTTTTGTTTGAGTTTTAAAATTAAAATCCTGATTTTAGCTTTAGTATACAAGTAGATTAATAATTTGATGATTGCTTAAAGTAAATAAAGATATTAGCATATTGCAATATACCCATTATTTAAGTAATAGGATTAGCAAGGTTTAATTTAGTATTAATTAGTTATCTCTTTCATTGCCTTTTTAACTAAATCTGCTACCTCACTTGGTACACAAGCTACCTGAACATTTGCATCTTTAAAAGTTTTTACTTTGCTTTCTGCTGTTCCTTTATTACCAGTGATTATTGCACCTGCATGGCCCATTCTTTTCCCTTCTGGTGCAGTACGTCCTGCTATATATGCTACAACTGGTTTTTTAATTTCTTTTTTTATAAACTCTGCTGCTTCTTCTTCAGCTGTACCACCTATTTCTCCAATTAAAACAATTACTCCTGTATCCTTGTCAAAATTAAAAAGTTTTAAACAATCAACGATACTTAAACCAACTACTGGATCTCCACCAATTCCAATGCATGTTGATTGTCCAACGTTTGAGTTTGTTAGTGCAAGTGCAATTTCATATGTTAATGTTCCACTTCTACTTATCATCCCTACTTTTCCTGGCTTATACATTATTCCAGGATGAATACCAATTAAACACTCACCAGGTGTAATTATTCCTGGACAATTTGGTCCAATAACTTTTATGCCTAATTCATTTGAACGTCTTATAATTTTTACTTCATCATGTAGTGGAATGCCTTCTGTAATAATTACAACAATATCCATGCCTGCATCAAGTGCTTCATATGCAGCATCAAGTACAAAGTATGCAGGTACAAAAATACAACTAACAGTAGCTCCTGTTTTTTCTTTTGCTTCTTGAACAGTGTCAAAGACTTTAACACCAGAAACTTCTTGTCCACCTTTTCCTGGTGTTACACCAGCAACAATTTTAGTTCCGTACTCTAACATATGAGCTGTGTGAGTTCTACCCATGTTGCCAGTAATTCCCTGGACTATGACTTTTGTTTCTTTGTCAATTAGTATACTCATTGTTTTATAACAGATTCCTTCACGGCTGAATCTAAATCGTCAATTGATTGAATTCCAGTCCCTTTCATAATTTCTCTTGCTTTTTCTTGATTGTTTCCAAGAAGGCGGACTATTAATTTTCTATCTAGATTTTCTTTGCTAAAAACTTTAAGTGCTTTTGCAACTTCATCACAAGCAGTAATTCCACCTAAAATATTTATAAGAAGAACTTTAACGTTTGGATTATCAGCTACAAGTTTTAATGCTCTAATTACTTGATTTTGATCTGCTCCGCCTCCCACATCTAAAAAATTTGCAGGTTCACCACCAGATTGTTTTACAAGATCCATTGTTGCCATTGTAAGTCCAGCACCATTACAAATAATCCCAATTTTTCCTTTTAGTTCAACAAGATTTAACCCTACAATTTTTGCTTTTTGTTCACGCTCACTTAAATCAGTTAAGTGGCTTACTTCCCAGCCTTGGAAAAATGGCTGCCTGTCTAAGGCATCGTCATTTACTGTCATTTTCCCATCAAGTGCAAGAATGTTTCCATCTTTTGTAAAAACAAGAGGATTTATTTCTGCTAAATCTAAGTCATGGGCTTCGTAAAGAAAATAAAGTTTGTTTATAATTTCACTAACTATTGACAGCTTATTTTGTGAAAGCCCAATACTTTTTGCAAGTCTTCTTCCTAAATATGGTTTGTATTCGTTTTCAATTGGAATTATTTTTACAGAATGAGAAGATTCTATTTCAATTCCACCACTAGATGAGCCAAGAAGTATATGGTATTTTTTTGAACGATCTAAAGTAATTGCAATGTATAATTCTTTTTCAATTTCTGTTTTTGGTTCAATTAAAAGTGAACTTGTTTTAATCCCATTTATTTCAAGTGTTAAAAGTTTTTTGCATATTTCATAGGCCTCGTCAAGATTATTTGCAAACTTAACTCCTCCAGCTTTTCCACGGCCGCCGCTTTGGACTTGGCATTTAATTACAATAGGATAATTAAGTCTTAGGTTAAAAACTTCTTCTGCAATTTTTATAACTTGACCTTTTGGTACTGGGATACCAACAGAGCTCATTATTGTTTTTGCTTCATATTCAAATAGTTTCATAGAAGGTTAAGGTTTTTACCATTTTAACTTGGTTAAATTTAAATTTGTGGTAAATTTTACGAAAAATTAGATAAATCTCATACTTTTACAATTATAAAAAAAATATTAAGATATAGATGACAGTTGTATCAACTCCTTGATTAACTTTGTAGGTTAAAAAAGGGGAAATAACAAAATAAAATCTAATTAAATTATTAAAAAAAGATTGACTTGTAATTAATAAATAATTAATAATCGAATTAGATGTATAGCTAATTTGGTTAGAGATAGCTAGATAGTTTTGCATCTATATTTCAGAATAGTTACAAGTCAAAAAATATATAAATTAAAAAATGGAAGTTAAAGGGCCCAAACTAAAAGTTAAGTTCCCAGCTGGAGCACACAAAATACGGTTTTCTGGAAATCCTATTGATGGTGATGTGCAGCATAGCGTTGCTCATAATAGTTCTGCTTTAGGATCACAAAGCAAACTAGCATGGATAGCAGATAATCTTCAATATGGTAATCAAGGTATTCATGCCTTATGTGGTGCTCTTTTACCTGCACTTGTTGGATTTTGGTTTAATGCATATCATAGTGAAAGTTTAGCTGGAAAAATTCTTGGAAGAGCATCTAAAGCTTTGGGATCCGGATTACTTGGCTTTAGAGATGATGGAGCATATAACTTTTATGGTCATGGTGTAGAAAAATTAACAGATAAAGAAATTGCAGATCCCAAGCAAGCTATTGCACATCAAGGAGTTGCTTATTATGATGATTACTTAGAAAATGAAACTCAAAGAATACAGTATGGTGAGTGGCTAACCTCATGGTTTGGAAAGTGGGCAACTAAGACAGCAAAAGTAAAAACACTCCTTTATAGTGTTGGTGAACTTTTTGGAGCTGGTTTTGGTCAAGCAACTCAAATATTTGGTGATATGTTTGCAGCAGCTTGGTGGCGTATAAGAATGCTTGGAGGTGCTTTCCATGCTAATTTTGCAACAACAATGTTTTATGATATTCCAAAATTATTTATTGGTTCGTTTTTTAGTGGTGAAGAAGGTGTAAAGAAATGGGAAGCTAAGAAAAAAGAACTGGGGGAACTGTCTAAAGAATATTTTGAGAAACAAAACCCAAATGATGACAGCCACTCAGGGCTTGGATTGTATTTTAAGATGCTAAAAGACAGGGTTTACCAACACTTAAGAGGTTGCTGGAAACCAGAAGAAGTATTGAGAGAAAAAAGGGAGAAAGGGATAATTGCTGAAGATGAGAAAGAAGAAATAGCTGAACAAAAAAGGACATCATTTGTTGAACTTACAGCACCAATAACTGCATTAGTTGGATTACCACTTGTAATCTTTTTAGGTCCTATTAAAGCAATCACTGGAATATTTGGGATTCAATCTGGTTTTATGGATTCCATATATTCCTTAAGAAAGACTTTATCACTGGTAAATTATCAAGGGAGATTTATACAAGTTGAGAAAGAAGAAGGTTCAGTATATAAAGAACTTGAGAATTTAGTAAAGCCACAAAACCCTGATGAAGAGTCAAAAGCAAATGATTTAACAAAGGAGTATTACTATGCAACAAAAGCAAGATACCAAAACGCACAACTTGGTAAGTTAGTTGTACTTGGTAGTTTTCTTGAACCTGTTTTTCAATGGATGAGGTCAAAGAATCTTGACAGTAAATTTTTTAATTTCTTTACAGATACTTATACAATGTTTCACAATGTTTTCTTTTTAATGTTTTTTAACTCAAGAAGAAAAAACTGGGCAAGAATGGAATTAGTAAAAGAGCTGTTAAAAGAAGAGGGATTATTGGAAGGAGGAGAAATTTCAAATCAAATCCAAAAATCTAAATATACAAAAGAACAAGTGCAAACTAAATTAGCTCATGCTAGAAAACCAATGAATGAAGAAGATGAAAATCCAATATTGTCTTTTGGAGCAAAAGTAGCAGGAAGAGTTACTAGTTATGTAGAACCAATAGTAGAAGCAGTATCACTTAGTCCTCCTAGTGTTGTTGAAGAAGGTATTAGGCTAAGAAAAGTCGGATAAATTAAATATATTTAAGCTTCGTGCAAATATTGCTCATCTATTAGGTATTTATCAGTGTGAATATAAGATAAATTTAATAAATTAACTTAACTATTAAAATTTTTAATCCTGGTGTTTATGTTTGACAATTTTTAAAAAGGATTTTGATAAATTCTCTCTTGTTGTTGCACTACAAATAGTGTGTTTAATTTCAAGGAACACTAAATGTACAAATTAAAAGTTGATAATTGTGTCAGGTGAGAAGTAGTGAGAGCAGAGCCAGTAAGTCCAATTAAATCGAATCAACACACTGCAAGTAGCTTTGTTGGAGAGGACAACTTACACACAGATGATAGACAAGAGCTAAAACTTTTTCATGCAACAGCTGGTGTAGTAACTGTACCTGGTGTTTTTGAAGCGTTTTACCGAGCAGGTTCTAGATTTTTAGAAGCTTCGTTAGTAACTAATCCTTTAATTAGAGGACTTGTTCGTTTCCCAGTTGAGCTTGTAAGAAATGGTATAAGTAATTCTTTAACAGATGTTCTTGAAAATAAAAAAGTATCAAAACTTAATTGGATTAATAGTGCAAAGCTAGCAGTTACAAATTCACTAGCATCAACATTTTTTGAACCCTATAGATATGAAAGTCCAATAGCAAGGATTTTGGCTGGTGCTGCAAATATGTTGATTAGATTAGTCGTTCAAGTTTTCTTTGAAGGTCTGGATACAATTGATTCAATAACTGATTATATTTCCTCTGGTTCAGTTCCAAGAACTCTTTATACAGGAATTGAAAATCCAACAACTAATATTGTTACCAATACTGCTCAACAAGTTGTTGTAAATGCTTGGAGAAATATAAAACCTCTTAAATCATTTAAAGAGTCTTTTTTTTAAAGGTTCCTAGTCTAAATACATTAAATAATCTAAAATCGCATCCAGGCAAATAACTCCAACTGCTACATAAACGGTACTATATGAAGTCATAGTTCCTACTTCTTTTGCACCGCCCCTTGTACCTAAACCAAATGCTGTATGAATTGCAATTAAATAGTTTGCAAAAACAAAACCTTTTATTATTGAATACCAAATATCTTTTAGTTTTAATGCTCTCCAAACTGAGTCAATGAGAACTACATACTCAATATGAGCTAATGTGTTTGTTATAAATAATCCTCCAACCATTGAAAAAAAAGCTCCAATTAAAATTGCAATTGGCAGTGAATAAATCATTGCACAAAGTCTTGTTGCTACTAAATAATTTATAGGATTTACTTTTGAAAGCCTTATTGCAGAGACTTGCTCTGTAACTTGCATACAAGCAAGTTCAGCAGTAATTGCAGTTCCTGCTTGTGCACCAATTGCAAAAGTTACAAATACAGGAGCAATTTCTATAACTGAAGACAGACAAATTAAAGCACCAATAGAATCTCTTGCACCGTATCTTGCTAAGAAGTCTGATGTTTCAAGTGAGATTACCATTCCAGAAAAAGCAGTAGTTAAAATTACCATTGGAAGTGTGTTAAAACCAATAGATACAATTTGTTCAATAATTTGTCTAAGAGGTACTTTAAGTAATAAAATTTCAAGGTAGCTTTTAATTAACAATATAAAACTTAAACCTACAACCTGGAACTGGTATTTTAAGTAAGGGATATTTGGAGGTAAGATGTTCATGAATAAAATTACACATCAAACTACACAAAGACTACAAATACATGGTAATGGATTGTTCTCAAAAGATGAAGTAACTGTTTCAATAAATAAGGCTCCTGCAAATACAGGAATTGTTTTTATTTTAAATGGCAAAGAAATTCCAGCTTTAGTTGATAATGTTACTAACTCAAACAGAAATATTGTTTTAACAAAAGAAGAAGAATCAATTTGTTTAGTTGAACACTTTTTAGCTACTTGTTCTTTGCTTGGAATAAATGATATTAAAGTAACTACAAACAAAAATGAACTTATTTTTAATGATGGTAGTGCAGAGCATTGGCAAAAAGCTTTTTTAAAATTAGATTTTTGTAATAAAGTTATAGAAAAGTATGAATTAAAAAATTCGATTTTTTTAAAAAGCCAAGACAAAGAAATTGTAGCTATTCCACATAGTGGCTTTAAAGTTAGTTATTTTATGGATTGGCAACATCCTCTCCTTGGAAAAAAATTTGTTAGCTGGGTTCCATGTGATGGAGTTGAAATACTTCTAAAAGCAAGAACTTTTGCAACAAAAGAAGAAAATGATTATTTTGGAATGAGTGAAAGTTTGTTAACTCTTACAGAAGAAGGCTTTAATAAAAAATTAAATCATCCTTTAGAACCTCTTTATCATAAAATCTTAGATATGATTGGTGATTTAAGATTATGTGGGATTAATCCGCTGGAAATAAATATGCATGTGATTGGATTTAAAAGTGGACATGAGTTAAATGTAGAAATGGCTAAACATGTAAGGGCAACTCTTGCGGTTGCCCAATAGAAAGGGCAAGTGCAAGACCTGCCCCTACAGCTCTCTACCTATCCAATTCAAAGCAAATTGTGTTGCTAGCCACCTTATTTCTTCCCTTATGGAATTTTTCCCAAATAACATTTTTATTGTTTTGATTTTATTTTCTTTTGCTAATCCAAAATATACTAGACCAACAGGTTTAGTTTTTGTACTGCCACTAGGCCCTGCAATTCCAGTAATAGATAATCCTAAATTAGTTTTTGCTAGTTTTTTAACTCCAATTGCCATTGCCTTAGCTACTTGAAAACTAACTGCTCCGTACTTAGTTAATAATTTTTGAGGCACATTTAGTATTTTGTTCTTTGCCTCATTTGAGTAAGTAACAACATTTAATTTTATATATTTTGAACTGCCTGGAATATCAGTTAATCTTTTAGAGAGTAGTCCACCAGTACATGATTCAGCTATTGCAATTGTTTTATTTTGGGTGGTAAGTTTTTTTGCTACTAAACTTTCTAAAGTATCATTATCTTTGCCAAAGAAATATTTTTTTGTTTTTTTTAAGATCTTGTTTGTTACTTTTTGAACTAATTTTTTTGCTTTTTTAAGAGATTTTTCCTTTGATGTAATTCTTATTTTTACTTCACCAATACTTGCATACGGTGCAACAGTTGGATTTTGTAAATTAAAATAAGATTTAATTTTATCTGCAAGAGCTGATTCTCCAATACCTGTAAACTTTAATGTTCTTGAATAAATTACATTTTTTCCTGTTAGCTTTTTTAAATAAGGCTTAGCAGTATCTTCCCACATGTGATAAAGCTCTCTTGGAACACCAGGGAAGGTCATTATGAGAACATTTCCATCTCGAATTCTCCATTTGATACCATTTGCAGTACCTAATTTATTTGGTATCCACTTTGCATCTTTTGGTTTGTAGGCTTGTTTAATATTCATTGTAGGCATTTTTTTATAGCCTTTTAAATAAAATTTTTCTTTGATATTTTTAAGAACTTTCTTGTCTAAAAATAATTTTGTCTTAAAAAAACTACTAATTGCTTCGTGTGTTAAGTCATCAGGTGTTGGTCCTAAGCCGCCAGTTGTAATTATTAAATCTGCTCTATTAAGAGCTTGATTTAAAACTTCATGTATACGTTCTACATTATCTCCAACTGTAGATTGAAAATGTGATTCAATACCAAGTGACTTTAGTTCTTGTGCTAAATAAGATGCATTTGTGTTGGTTATTTGTCCAAGTAAAAGTTCAGTTCCAACAGATATGATTTCTGCTTTCATAAATTTATTACAAATTCTATAATACCTTATAATTATTTATTTTCAATATTCCAAATTGGCTTCCAGCCTTCCGGTAATTGAATTTGGTTTAATTTTCTAGATCTGTTTAACATTATTAATGAAGGTTTATCACTTGGTTTTATTTTTAAACATTCTTCCCAAAGTATAATTGCTCTATTTAAATCTTTGCTTCTGTAGTTTTTTAGAGCCTCATTATATTTATTGAGTAGTTCTGAGATATATTCTTCTTCTTGAATTAATTCAAATATATTTATTGGAATATCTTTTCCTGGGACAGTCACTGAGTCTATTTCTCTTAGGTGGAATTCTGCTGTTAAAAGTTTTGCAGTATTTTCTGAAACAATAATTGTAGTTCCATAAACTTTATTAATAGCTTCTAATCTGCTGGCTACGTTGACACCATCACCAATTGCACTAAATTGGATTCTTTGAGGAGAGCCTACATTTCCTGTTATTGCTTCGTCTGTATTTATACCAACTCTAATAGATAAACTTTCATCAAGACCTGATCTTTTCCATAGAGTGTTTAATTTGTTTAATTCTTCTTTCATTTCCAAACCACATTGAGCTGCTAGTGTAGCTTGGGTTTTACTATCAATAACTTTTGGTGAACCCCATAAAGCCATAATTGCGTCTCCTATAAACTTGTCTACAAGCCCATTATGTTTATGAATAATTTTTACCATTTCTGTAAAAAACTGATTTAAAATATTTACAACAATTTCAGGAGCAATCCTTTCACAAAATCCAGTAAAGTTTTGAATGTCTGTAAAAAGAACTGTTATTATTCTTTTTGTTCCTCCCAGGGCAAGTTGTTCTTGATCCATTTTTTCAATTTCATCTGCAATTTGAATTGGGACTAATTGCCTAAAAATCTTTGCTTGTTTTCTTCTTTCATGATCTACTATGAAGTACTGATCAAGGAAGTTTACAAAATAAATTGGTAAGATGGCTCCATATGCAGGAAATGTTGGTGGGATGACAAAATTGTAAAAAACAAATAAAATAAAACAAACTGACATATAAAAAATAGAAAGTAATAAACATAATGAAAAACATAGTACAAGCCTTTGTCTAAAAGCAGCAATAATAAAATTTGCAATTAATCCTGATGTAAATATTACTAGTCCAAATAAAAAAGGATGTATTTTAACTAAGAATGTTTTATCTAATAAATTTCCTAAAATAGTTGCTTGTATTTCTACACCAGAAAAGTTTGGTGTTAAGGCACTAAATGGTGTTGGAAATGAATCAGGTGATCTTATACTCTTAAATGGATCAATTGATGCTTTAAGTTTGGTTCTGCCAATTAGTACAATTTTATTTTTAAAAATATTATTTTCACTATTTTCACCTGAAGTTAGTTCAAGAGTTTTCCAGTAAGGAATAGTGTTTATTGTTTCAGCAGGACCATAAAAGTTAATTAGAAATTCTTTTGGGATTTTTGTTTTGCCAAGGTAAATCTCTTCTTTAGATGAAATTTCTCCTCGTTTATTAAGGTATTTTTGAATTGTACGAAATGCAATAGCACTTGATATTGGAGGATCACTATAAAACTCTGGAAATATTATTTTTGCTCTTCTTACAAAATTATCAGGATCATAAGTAACTGAACTATTTCCAAGATAACTGGTATCGTTGTTTAATGCTTTTAAAAATGGTGGGATTGGAACAACGACTTGGTATTTTAATTTAGATAATGGTTCTCCTTCACATGCAAGTATTACATTCATTGCTTTTGTTATTGATTTTGCAAAGATTTGATCATCTTCCTTTCCAGCATCAAAAGAAGTTTTTGCAATTGTTTGTTCTCCAAGAATGTCCTGGGTTTGTAGACTTAAAGGTGAAATTGTGTCAAAAATTATGTCGAAGATAATTAACTTTGTTTTAGCTTTAGTTAAGGCATCAACAATTGCTGCATGAAATTGTCTAGGCCATGGCCATGGAACTCCTACTTTATTTATAGAAGTTGCATCAATACCAACAATTAAAATATCTTTTGGTGGATTTGGATTTAATTTAAGATTATGCCTTGTTATGAAAAGTAAATCATAAGTTTTATTTTCAGTATCATGTAAATAATTACTTATGAGAGGCATATTTCCAAAGTACCAAACAAGTGAAATTAATATAATTGATAAGGAATAAACAGATGATCTGAGAAATAATTTTTTTTGTTTTTTATGTTCCATCATGACTAAAATCTCAAAATTGTTCTTGCTTCTTGTATTTTTATTTCCATGGTTAATTGGTTTTTTTGTATTTTTATTTGTTCCAATATTTGCATCATTTTACTTAAGTTTCACTGAATATGACATTCTTAGAAAACCTCTTTTTATTGGTTTTGATAATTATATGCTTCTTTTTTCTGATATAGTTTTCTGGAAATCTTTACGTGTAACTTTTATTTATGCATTTATCACCCTTCCTTTATCTGTTGTTCTTGGAATTACATTTGCTATACTTTTAAATCAAAAAATAACAGGGATTTCTATATATAGAACCTGCTTATATTTACCTAGTATTATTCCCTTAATTGCTAGTTCTATTATATGGCTATGGATTTTTCGAGGAGATGAAGGTGGCTTAGTAAACCATTTTTTAAGCAAACTTAATATAAGTGGTCCTTTATGGTTTAGTGATTCTAGGTGGGCATTAATACCTCTTATTATTATGAGTTTGTGGTCTATAGGAAATTCTGTGCTTATTTATTTAGCGGGTCTTCAAGATATTCCACAAGCTGTTTATGAAGCAGCAGATATTGATGGTGCTAGTTTTTTACATAAACTTTTTTTAATTACAATACCAATGTTAACTCCTACTATATTTTTTAATTTAGTTATTGGAATTATTTCAGTATTTCAATACTTTATTCCTGCATATGTGATGACTTCAGGAGGTCCACAGCATGCAACAACTTTTTATTCTTTATATGCATATCAAAATGCATTTGAAGATTTTAAACTTGGTTATGCATCTAGCATGGCATGGATTTTGTTTATTATTGTTGCAGTTTTAACCTTAGTTGCATTTAGAGGATTTGCTGGTAAGGTGTTTTATCAAGGGAAGTGATGAAAATAAAATATATTAAATTTTTTCCTTGCATCCTTGCTTCCTTATCTCTTTGCATTCTTCCTTTAAAAGCTCAAGAAGTAGTTACTGAAGTACCCACCATTACAGGGTTTCCATATAACTTGCAAAAATATACTGGATTTAACTTCTTGGCAGATTTTATAGCTGAGTCTGTAATTAAAATATTAATTAAAATTAAAACAAAAACTAAAAAAGTTTATGTTGATTTAGAAATTTATGACGGCTGGGATTTAATTAAAAAAAAAGCAAAATCCTTAAATATTAAAGTTAAAGATCTTTATATTAAATATATTCCAATAGAATATTTTGAGTTTAATACTAATGGACCCATTTACTTAAAAAAAAATAATAACAAACAAAATCAAACAGCAATTCCTATAAGTGCTTTTGTAAGCATAAAGATAGATTTAGAAAATGTAATCAATATTTTAAATAGCTTACCTAGAAAGGAGGGTGGTTTAAATAAGATTGAATTACCAATACCACCTTTTGGAAAAACTGAAATTGCTCTAAGAGATTTAGAGGTGAAGATTAATAATAAAGGATTTGTTCAAGCTAGTTCAAAAGTATTAAGTTTAGTAAGCCCTGATTCAGACCCTTTAGTGATGAAGTTTACAGGCAACTTAGTTGTAAAAGATAAAAAAATGATTATAGTTAATCTAAAAAGTGAAATTGAAGATATATTTACAATAGATTCAGAATCTGCTAAATCATTTAGTAGGTTCCTAGGAGATTTAATAAATCCTGTTTTTAATTTTAGTAAATATGAAAAAAATGGCCTTACAATAAGCAATATAGATACAATATTTGAAAATAATGTATTGGTCTTAAGGTTTGATATTAAAATGTTACCCGAGGTATGAGGTAAGTGAATAAAATGAAAAATTATTTTATATTCCTTTTTGTTTCTATATGCTTTCTTTTTAGTTTTACATCATGTTCTCTTGTACAGGAATCTAATAATTATGGAATTAGCAATAACTTACTTTTTAATGTTGGCTTGAAGGATACAAAAGTATGTTTTACTAAATCAAAAAGTGCTAAAGAGCTTTATTGGGTTTCTGTTTCCAGAAAGATTCCAAAGGATGACAATATAATAGAAGCTACTTTAAGAGAACTTTTTTTAGGACCCACAAAAAGTGAAGAGTTAAAAGGAATTATGACAGAGATCCCAACTGGTACAAGGCTAATCAAGATAGAAGAAAGTGAGGATGAAATTGTTATTGATGTCTCTAACCAGTACACAACAGGTGGTGGGGCAGCAACAATGCAGCTTAGATACTTACAAGTTTATAAAACATTAAAAAAATTAGCTCCTCAAAAGAAAATTTACATGCTTGTTGAAGGTAAAACTTTAAAAGCCATTGGTGGTGAAGGTTTAGAGGTTTCACAACCGCTAACTAAGGTTACTGATTACACTGAAAAATATGAAAAAATTGAAGATTTGCAACCGTAATATAAAACTTTCAAAAAGTCCAGAAGAAACATTTAACATAGCAAAAGAGCTAGCATTTAAAATAACTAAACCACTCTTGATTGGAATTAAAGGAGAACTAGGTAGTGGCAAAACCATTTTTGCAAAAGGTTTTGCTTATGGGTTAGGTGTAAAAGAATTAATTACTAGTCCTACTTTTTTAGGTATAAGTGAAAACTTTTCTGGAAGATTGCCTTTTATTCATATGGACTTTTACAAGAAAGTTGTAAATAAAGAAATTGTTGAAGGATATTTAAAAAAGAATTCAGTTGTATTAATTGAGTGGGTAGATAACTATGATTTAGTTTTTAATAAAAAATTACCTCTTGATATTTTTGTGTATATTCAATATGTGAATGATAATGAAAGACAAATAGCTTGTGTTATACTAAGTAACCTATAAAATTAAAGAAAATATGATTAAGGCTCCAGTAAAAAATACATATGAATTACTTCTCATCTTAAAACCAAATTTGAGAGAAGAAGAGTTAGAAAATAACATATCAAAAGTAGAATCAGCAATAAAAAACTATGGTGGAAATATTTTAAGAGTTGATAAGCCATATAGAAATCGTTTTACACACAAAATAAAAAGTTTTAAAGATGGTTTTTATGTTCCTATTCTTTTCAGCTCAACACCTGATGCTCCTAACATTTTAAAAAGGACTTTGTCTATTTCAGATGATGTTTTACGTTATATGATTGTACGAGGAGAACTAGGAGAGAATACAAAATGAGCTTAAGCAGTGTAACTATATCTGGTACCCTTAAGAAAGATCCTGAAAAAAGATATACTCCAACAAGTATTCCAGTTACGAATTTAATGATTGAAGTTACTTATGTGCCTCGAAGTTCTCAAACTGGAAAAGGATATTCAAGTCAAGTTGTACGGGTAAATGCATGGAGAGATTTAGCAGAAAAATGTGAACAAGAATTAAAAGCTGGAGATAAAGTTCTTGTAATAGGCAGAGTTCAGATTAATTCATATACAACAAACGATGGAAAAAGAAAAAGAGAAATTGAAATTGATGCTAATTCAATAATCTCAATTGAAGATATACTTACAGTAAAATTACCATCTACAAAAGAAACTAGTGATGTTGAAGTAATTACTACTGCTGAAGAAATTCCGTTTTAAACGTTAAATTCCCGGCTAACTTTCCTTCTTTACTAAAGCCTCACAATTATTTTTAGTATCTCTTTTGATTAAAAAAGTCATAAAAACTTCAATTTAACTAATTTTTACATAAATTTTGGTTAAGAAACTAATACATTTACTGTATATCAGTTAAGAAGTGAGATTAAATGCTTTGGTATGGGACTTAGAATAGATGATCAAACACTTTCACTTGCTGAGATAAGAAGCAGGAAAGATATACCACCAGTTAATTTATGCATTAGTCCGGAAGTAGAAAAAGAAGATGCCGAATGGTTAGCCCGTCGTGAAGCAGGTTTGCTTCCTGATGTGGAATATACAGAACAACAAAGCCGTGCAACTTGCGAATGGATGGAACTAAGATTAAAAGCTCGAACTCGTGACTATTGATCTTTCGTATCTTTTTGATCTTTAATTTTTTTAAGACATTCTTTTTCCTGTTCAGCAAGAAATTGTTTACCTTTAAGTTGTCTTCTTCTTGGGAAAAAATATAAGCTTAATCCATTTGATATTTCATATAAAATGGATTTTGTTGTTTTCATAAGTGGATTGCTATCGTCGAATAGTCTTACAAATGGCATAATTATATTTAAGTTATTTACAAACAAACCTATCATTGAGAGCTTGCATCTCTCATTTGCTATTCTTAGAAGCTCTTGTTTTTGTTCTTCTGTATAATTGTTTGGAAGTTTTAATTTTTCAAGAATTCTTTCACCCTCAATATGTTCTT
>JACPSL010000020.1 GCA_016193285.1 Candidatus Melainabacteria bacterium | reverse complement strand
TTCATAAGCTAATCAAAAAGCTAAACGAAAAAACATTGAGAAAGGTTGCATAAAAAACAGTCAGTTCATGTGGTCGATATTTGACAGTCTTAGTAAAAACAGTAAAAGATGATTAAGAGTGTTTATGACACAGTCTGAATGACAGAAAGTGTTGGATTAATTTCCACAAACGGTATTAGAATCTAAGTTAGGGAAAGGTTCTACGTTTTATTTTACAATTCCAGCACAAGTACGTTAAAATTAATTAAACAAACGGTAGTATGCCAATAGAAGTACAAAATAAAATACATCACAGCCCTATTGAAGTTTTATTAGTTGAAGATAGCGATGGTGATGCTAAGTTCATTCATGAAATTCTAAGTGGAACTTCTTCTCCAAAGTTTGATGTGATAAGACAAGAACGACTTTCAGGGGCTATGAAGACTATTGGGAATGGTGATATAGATATTATACTTTTGGATCTCTCATTACCAGATAGTCATGGACTTGAAACATTTGTTACTTTGAACTCAAAAGCAAAAAATATACCAATAATTGTTTTAACAGGCTTAAACGATGAAGAAATTGCAATAAAGGCTGTTCAGGAAGGAGCTCAAGATTATATTGTTAAAGGACAATTGGAAAAGAGTGCACTTATTCGTTCGATACGGTATGCAATTGGAAGATCAAAGAAAGAAGAAATACAACTTGCTAAGAAAGAAGAAAGTACCAATCAGAAACTGTCTGACTTGCATATTACAAAAAAAGAAAGAGAGATTTTATCCCTAGTTGCAGCAGGTAAAACTAATGAAGAAATTGCAAAAGAGTTAGATCTAAGTATATCTACAATAAGAAATCATTTAGCAAGAATATTTGCCAAATTAAGGATAACTAATAGAGCTCAAGCTACAGCATTTGCAATTGAAGCTGGACTTTTTAGGGTAACTATTACATAAAAAGAAATAGGTATAAAAGTACTAGTATTCACAACTAAAAACTTTTCTAAAAAATAAAAATGGGGATAAATATACCTGTATTTAAATTTAAAAGCTTTTTCTCTTAAAGGCTAGCTCTAAAATTTACAAGACTTTTGTATCTATAGTTTAGGTAAAGATTTCTAACCATGAATACAAAAAGAAAAATAAAAATTGTTATGTGCTTCGCATTAATTTTCCCCATGATAATGTTAGATATTCATAAACCATATATAGCTTATGATGGCGAAAATATGGAAAGGGTTGTAGAAGATGGTAAGACTTCTAGCCTAATACCAGGATTTGAACATGATAGATATAATTTGGAAATTCTTGAAAAAAGTGAAATTCAATTAGTTGTAAGGCCAGATTCAAAAGTTGTTAAGGTAAAAGTAATTGATGCATCTCCAACAGGATTAAGTATAGAAAAAGCTAGGCTGATTAAAGAAGGTCTAAAGATTATTGAAACCAAAAGAAAAAGGAATAGAGTCTCAAGACAAGATTTAATTAGAGAAGAAGAATTATCAACTCACGAACGACTTGTGAAAAATTAAGTTCAAAAGCAGCTTAATCCACTTTGAGAATGTATGAGCAAGGTGAGCAACTCTCATTTCAAGTTTAGTGTAAATAGATTTATAACATCTGACATAACGATTAGCCATATGTTCTTGTA
>JACPSL010000019.1 GCA_016193285.1 Candidatus Melainabacteria bacterium | reverse complement strand
GTTGGTGGAACAGAGTATGCCTTTAAGCAATTACAACTACCAATGCCAGGAATTAATATGTAGGCCATCTATTTTTGTTTAAACTTTAATATTTTCAAGAATTACGCCTTTTCTCGAGATTAATTTTCAAAGTTGCGAGAACATAAAAGTAGATGTTTTTTAGAAAGACTACAGACTAGAGACTATAGACTATAGACCTAGGAAAGGTCTATGGTCTTTGGTCTTTGGTCTATGTTCTGAATGAGCCATTGCAGTTCCAATATAAACTGTAGTTAACAGTGAGAATACTAATGCTTGAATCAAGCCTACAAAAAGTTCAAATGCAAGTGCAACTGCAGGTACAACTAATGCCACTAAACCTAAAACTGAAACAACTAAAACTTCTCCTGCAATAGTATTTGCAAAAAGCCGCAAAGATAATGTTAATGGTCTAACCAATAAGTCTAACCATTCAACAAACCCTAAAGGCTTAAAATAATTTAGTATGTATCCAACTCCACCATTTTTTATTCCTGCAAGTATATAAGTTACTAATGAGATTAATGCCATTCCAAGAGTAACATTTATGTTTGCTGCAGGAGATGAGCCTTCCCATGGTTCCCCATTGTCAAGTTTTGGCCAAAAGTTAAAAACTTCTCCTATTTTCCAAGGCATTAAACCTAACCAATAAGCAAATATTGTAAAAATAAAAATACCTCCAATTAATGGAATAAAGTTTTTACCCTTGTCACCTGGTATTTGTGAAGAGGTTAATCCATTTATAAGCCCCCATAATGTTTCTAATAAAGTTTGTTTCAAGTTATGGGCTTCAATCTTTAAGTTTCTTGTAAGCAAATAAGAGATTCCTAATATACCACCCATAATTGCCCATGAGTAAATAAGAGTATCCATGTGGACTTTTTGTCCAAGAATTTCTCCAGTAATATGGACACCTAGCAACATGACTTTCCTTTAAATTCGTTTTTTTGCATATGAATAAACAAATATAAAATAAATTACCTGACTGATAACAAAACCAATAAACAATGCTATCAGATTGGAATGTAGCTTGTGAACTAGTAAAGCTGAAGGTGGTGCAATTAGTAATAATCGTACGGGAAAACCAAACAGCACAAAAAATTTATTGTGTGTGCTAATTTTAATTAGTTGGATGAATATAAACGATGCTACAGCACTAATTAAAATTGCTGAAAAGATTTCATAATCTTTAAAAAAGAAGAAAGGGGAACTTAAAAAGGTAAGTATGGTTAATTGTGTGAAAGAAATTTTGTTTAATAGCAGCTTAGTGGTTTCCATTGGAAATACTCTACGCTAAAATAGTATCTTGATATGGAAAAAAAATATATATATTTTCTTTTTATTGTTTTTTTAATCATTCAATTACTTAATGCTTACTGCCAGGATGGAGCAAATACAGCTAATCCAGAAATAGTTAGTTTAATAAATGAAGGAATAAAACTACATAAGAACAAGGATTACCAAGGAGCACTAAAATTATTTAGTGATGCATTGTCAATTGAACCAAATAATATTCTTGTTAGGCAAAATATTAGCATAGCCCATAATAACTATGGTAAATATCTGGCAGATAAAACTGATTATGAAAGTGCTTTAAAAGAATTCAGATTAGCAATTTACTTTGATCTTCAAAATAAAACAGCAGATGCAAATTTAGATGCCTTGCTTTCTCAAAGAGGAGTTAAAGCTAATAGCCCTCAAACTAGAGCACAACTTGGAGATAAGCTAAGAGCTGATGCTAATTTTGAGCTTGCACTTATTGAATACCAAAAAGCTTTAAGCCTAGCTAAAGGTGCTGAGCCAAATGTTTTACTTAGCATAGGAGATATTTATTATATTTTGTACTTAAGAGAAGGACAAAGAACAGATGACATAAATAAAGCAATTGATTCTTATAAAAAGTCACTTGAATTAAAAGAAACCTCAAAGGGACATATAAAGTTAGGAGATGGGTTGTTAGCACTTAAGGATGTTGCTCTCGCAATTGAGCATTATAAAAAAGCAATTCAACTTGATCCTGCTTCACAAGATGCCTTAGGCGCAAATGTTAGAGGCTGGAATGAAGTTGTTAGGCTTGCTCCACTTGTTGCTGACAATCACGTTGGTTTAGCATTAGCTCTTCAAATGAAAAAAGATTTTACAAATGCAGAAGAAGAATTTAATCAAGCACTAAAATTAGACCCAGAAAATGAGCTTGCTCAAAAATCTCTTGAGAATTTAAGTAAGGAAAAATTAAAAGCACAATCCTCACAAATTGCTGAAGGTGCATTAAAACTACAAACTGAAGGCAGGTTTGATGAAGCTATTGAACAATATGTTAAAGCAATAGAACTAAACCCACAAGATTCAAAATTACACTACAATGTTGGTACAGCATTTCAAGCTAAAGATGATTTTGAACATGCTGAAAAAGCTTATAAAAAGGCACTGGGATTAGATCCTGGAAGTGAAAAAGCAAAAAGTGCTTTAGAACTTCTGGCGAAACAAGCAAACAATAAAAAAGTTCAAGAACTATCTACAAGAGCTGTTGAACTACAAAACTCAGGAAACTATCAAGAAGCAATTTCTACATATTTAGCAGCACTGTCAATAAACACAAATGACGCTGCCTTGTTTTATAATCTTGGTACAGCTTATCAAGCATCTGGTGACTTAAATAATGCTACTATTCAATATGAGAAAGCTATAAATATCGATAAGACTAATCAAACATATCCAAATGCATTAAAACTAGCTAAGATTGATCTTGCTTCCCCTTTAATACAAAATGCCATTAATAAACAAACTTCTAACGATCTTGCTGGTGCTATAACTGACTATAACAAAGCACTTGAACTAACACCTGATGATGCTCAGACATATTTTAATTTAGCCACAGCATATCAAGCCAATAAACAAACCGATGAAGCTATAAAATCTTATACAAAGGCAGTTCAGTTGGATCCAAAAGGACAAGCAGATAGTTTTTTCTTTTTAGGTACGCTATTTGAAGAAAAGAAAATTAATAAAACTGCAATTGATTACTACCAAAAATATCTTCAAAACGCACCTCTTGGTACTTATGCAAAAGATGCTAAGGATAGGATTGCATATCTAAGGACATTGAAATGATAAGAAGAAAATCACACAAGTTGTATGTAGGCTCTGTACCTGTTGGTGGAGATGCACAAGTTGTAATTCAGTCAATGACTACAACAGATACGAGAGATATAGAAGCTACTTTAAGACAAATTAAAGAATTAAGAGATGCTGGGTGTGAAATTGTACGAGTTGCTGTACCTGATAAAGAAGCTGCAAGTAAACTTGGAGAAATAAAAAGACACTCTCCAATTCCATTAATTGCAGATATTCATTTTGATTGGAGATTAGCACTTGAAGCAATAAAGCAAGGTGTTGACGGGCTTAGATTAAATCCAGGAAATATTGGAGAGCACTTACATGTAAAAGAAATAATTACTTTAGCAAAAGAAAGACAAATCCCAATAAGAATTGGAGTAAACGCAGGTTCACTTGATTCAAAGTGGGGTACAATTTATGGCGCTGACAAAGTTCATGAAGCAATGGTAGCAAGTGCTTTAGAGCATGTAAAAATTTTAGAAGACTTAAATTTTAATCTAATAAAAATATCTTTAAAAGCATCAGATGTTCCAGTAATGCTTGAAGCATATAGACTCATAGCTACTAAGGTTGATTATCCTCTCCATGTAGGTGTTACTGAAGCTGGTACACCAAAAGGTGGGACAATAAAATCCTGTGTTGGAATAGGTACATTACTTGCAGAAGGTATTGGGGATACAATCAGGGTTTCACTGACAGGTGATCCTGTAAATGAAATTGAAGTTGCTAAAGGTATTCTAAAATCATTAGGTCTAAGGCAGGAAGGATTAAATTTGGTAAGTTGTCCAAGTTGTGGACGAATGGAATTAAACAACTTTGAAGAAATGGCAAGAACAATAGAAGACAAATTAAAAAATCTTAAAAAGCCAATAACTGTTGCAGTAATGGGATGTGTAGTAAATGGTCCTGGTGAATCTAAAGCTGCTGATATTGGCATTGCTGGAGGAAATGGTAAAGGTGTTATCTATAAAAAAGGCAAAGTTTTTAAAGTCTTACCAGAAGACAAGTTGCTAAGTGTCTTGTTAGAAGAAATAGATAAGATGACAAAGGAAGAAGCTGTATTACATTGAACTATTTTTACTTTTTAGGTACTATTTAGATTCCAATGAAAGAAAAAATACATCCTGAATATCACAATATAGTAGCCACCTGCATGTGTGGCAATGAAATTGAAATTGGTTCTACAAAGAAAGAAATTAAAGTAGAAATATGTAGCGCTTGTCATCCTTTTTATACAGGGACACAAAAGATTATTGACTCTGAAGGACGTGTTGATAGATTTCAAAAACGTTATGGAAAAAAAAAGAAATAGCTATCAGCGATTAGCTTCTAATGAAAAAACGCTTTGGACAGCATTTATTAACAGATAAAAATTTTTTAAATAAAATAATTAATTCAATAGACTTGAATTCAAACGACACAGTTCTTGAAATTGGTGCTGGTACAGGACTTTTAACTTGTTTGTTAGCTAAAAAAGTAAAAAAAGTTTACGCTGTAGAGCTTGAAAGAGATATTTTAAAAAAGTTGAAAGAAAACGTAAAAAGTAATAAGAACATCGAGGTGGTTAAAAATGACTTTTTAGAGTTAGAGCTTTCAGCTTTCAGTTCTCAGCTCTCAGCTTTAAATATTGTTGGCAACATCCCTTATAACATCACATCAAAAATACTTTTAAAAGTGTTTGGTGAAATAGATGCTCCAGCAAAGCATCTGCAATATATTGACAAGGTTTACTTAATGCTTCAGCTAGAAGTAGCTAAGCGTATTATTTCTAAGCCAAACACAAAATTATATAGTCCGTTAACAATCTTAGTTCAGTATTTTACTTCTCCTGAAATTTTATTTAAGGCCCCAGCTTCTGTTTTTTACCCTAGACCAAAAGTAGATTCTGCTTTTGTTTCTTTTAATGTAAAAAAGAAATTGCAAGTTGTAAAAAATCCAACATTATTAAAAAATATAATCCGGACTAGCTTTCAGCAAAGAAGGAAAAAAGTGATTAATGCATTAAATAAATTAATTGGTAACAAAGAACTGTTAATTAAAACTTTTAATGAACTTCAACTAGATAGTAACTTACGTGCTGAGAATCTTACATTTGAGCAATATCTAAATATTTCTAATAATATTTATGCATAAGCTAGGGTATTATTGCCATAGCTAAATCGTTCTTTTGATAATTCTAAATCCATTGCTCTGACTGATTTTTCAAAATCAAGTGTACTATTCACAAAAGCAAAACGTGGATTAGCTTCGTTAGATTTTTCTTTTGATGGATTTTTTTCAAATTCACCAATTGAGTTATCTACAATTGTTTGTGCTGCACCAAGTAAATCTCTTCGTTTTTTTGGATCTCGTACTACTTCCCAAGCCATAGAGGACAATTTTTCTAAACCCACAACTCCTTTATTTGTAAGAGCTAACTCTATAATTTCTGCAGCTGTAGCAAAGACATCGTCATCAATTGAGTAATTAGAAGAGTCTTTTTTTGCTTTTTCAATGGAATTGTTAATAAATGCTGTTTGCTCAGGTGGTAATGTTCTTGTTCTAGGTATGTTATTGGTGCTTCCAAAACTGTCTGGAGATTTAACTGGTACTGAGCTTGTTGTTGTTTGACCTTGTTGAGTAGGGATCCTACTTACTTTTTCAAGTTGGTTTATGGCCTGTGTACTTTGAGTTTTTTGTGGATCAGCATCAGACGCACCGGCCGGTTTTGGTGGTGGAAATAAAGATCCTGTTGTATGATTTTGTAGTCCCATAATATAAATATGTTAACCCTAATTCTATGAATAAGTACTAAGACCTGGTAAAGAAAAGCCGATGGGTATATTAAAGTATGGTTAAAAACCTTTACTATTTAACCAAACGATATCTTTCTCTATTTAACTTTATTCTAGAGAGGCGAATTTAGAGAATTGGAGGAACAGAGAATCAGAGAATCAGAAATTAGGAAATAGGATGTAAAAAATGCCAGAAGAAAATGCTGGTGATAAGCAGTTTGATGCAACACCACATAAATTAAGAGAAGCACATAAAAAAGGTCAAGTCTTTAAAAGCAGGGACTTAACCCAGCTTGTTACTTTTATTGTTGGTTTTTTTATTATTTTTTATAGTGCAGGTTTTATTTGGGAAAATTGTTCGAGGTTATTTAATGGTTTATGGAATCAAATTCCGCATAGATCTTTATCAACTATAGGCTATGGATTTATTTTTTATAATACTTTTTATTGTTTAGCAATTATTATGTTACCTCTATTGCTTGCACTTTTAATTACTGCAGTAGCAGTTGAATTTTTTCAGGTAGGTCCGATTTTTACTACAGAGACAATGAAGTTTTCGCTAGAAAAGTTAAATCCTTTTGAAGGATTTAAAAAAATTATTTTTAATGTACGTTCCTTGTTTGAACTCCTTAAGTCAGCATTTAAGGTAGGTGTTTTAGGTTACATTGCTTATATAACCTTTAACAAGCATATGGAGGAAGTGCTTAGTTTAATTGAAGTAAATAATAAACTAAGTAGTATCTATGTATTAGGTGATTTATTTTATGACTTTACTGTAAGAAGTATGATTTTTTTACTTGTGGTAACAATCCTTGATTATTTATTTCAGCGATGGAAATATCTAAGTGATCAGAAAATGACTTTTAAAGAATTAAAAGATGAGTTTAAGCAAACTGAAGGTGATCCTTTAATTAAAGCAATTAGAAGACAAAAACAACAACAAGTAGCTTATGGTCAAATGATGGTTCAAGTCCAGGAAGCAGATTTTGTTGTAACAAATCCAGATCATATTGCTATGGCATTAAAGTATGAACCAGAAATGGACTCAGCTCCTAGGATTCTTGCAAAAGGTACAGAACTTATTGCACTACAAATTATTGAAATAGCAGAACAATTTGGAATTCCAGTCATAGAAAACGTTCCTTTAGCAAGAGCTTTGTTTAGACTAGTTAGAGTTAATCAGATAATTCCACCTGAACTTTATAGAGCTGTTGCTGAAATACTAATATTTATTTATCAATTACGAGGAAAGGGACAATTTCGTTAACTTAAAAGTTTAAAATAAAAAAATGGTAAAAAGCAAAGAAAATATTCAAAGAACTTCAGAAGTAAATAAAGATTTCTTAGGTTTAGGAAAAGAAAAGCCTCCTTTGTCAACTAAGGAGCTTTTTATTGGGCCAGAAACAGGTAATAGTGATGATATCTTAAAGCGTTATCTGCCAATTATAGAAATGGTGGTTAAAAAAGAATATAAAACTATACCGTCATATTTAGCTGAATACAGTGAGCTTATTAATGTAGGTCTTCTGACAGTAAATAAGTTGCTAAATGAAGTCATATCAAATAAAAAAACATATAATTCAAGTTACATTGCACAAGCAGTAAAGTGGGCCATAAAAGATGAATTACGAGTAAAGTACAACTGGTATGGAGTAAAGCAAAATCAGTTAAAGGATAAAAGTTCAGAAGCTTTTGAAGAAGAAGGGGAATATCCAAAAGAATTAACAGGAGAAGATAGTTATAACAATCTCAGCAAGGAAGAAGCTAATGAAAAAGTATTTGAAACTATTTTATATTTAGAAGACTTTCCTACAGAGACAGCCACCAAGGAACAATTAACAACTGATGAGCTGGCTCGTTTAGAACTACAGGAACTTAAAGAAGCAGTTAAAAGAGCAGTTGATAAGCTACCACCAAAACATAAAAGAGTAATTGAACTTCGTTTTTATGAAGGTAAACGAGGTAATGATATTGCGTCATGGCTTGGGGTAACTCCATCTAGAGTTTCTCATATGATTCAAGATGCAATTACTAAAGTTAGGCAAACACTTTCTCAAGAAGGGTTTGGGGAGTAATCTGTTGAAATAAGTAAGGTGAGTGATAAGTAAAAATGTCTGGATTAGAAAGTAATTTATCAATGAATTTATTACAAGGCCTAAAGGGCTATTTGTCAAAGGGAAACGAGAGTAATAATTTAAATCAACAACAAGACAATAAACCAATAGATCAAGTTGTAAAGAATATTAAAGATACTCAAACCACTTCTAGAGAAAGCCTGATAAACACTAATTCAAATGTATTGATTAACCAACCAGTTCAGGAAAGTCCATTGCTAAATCAATCTGTATTAAATAATGCAACCTTAATCCACAATAAATTAACTATGGATGTAAGAGTTGATCTTAATAAAAATCCTCAGGCTTTACCTTCACCTTCTCAGCTTGAATTTCATGGCCCAAGTGATCTGCCTGCTTATGCAGGTGTTCCAAATATGTCATTAAAATCATGGATTAGTGAACATAATAATAAAAACTTTGCAAAGCTAGAAACTGAAGCTAAGGAACTTAGAGCTACAAATATTGGTATTAAAGGATTTTTAAGACAAAATTACCAAGGCTTTGACAGTGGTACTGAAAGTAAAAATAGAAATAAAAATCTAATTATTTTGTCACATATATTTTCTCCACCAGAACAATCAGGTTATAGCAACACAGAACTTTTAGTAAATATTTGTAATTTTAAAAAGCTTGGTCCTTCCTTAAAAAAAGAAGAAAACTCTGGTAAGCAAGACAATCCTTATGAGGAAAAACTTTTACCACCTCTCCCTCTTGAATTAATTAAATTAAGCAAGGTAGATTTAACAAAAGTAAAATGCCTTTGCCAGTTATTTGCTTTACCTCGTGAGTTTCCTGAATGTTTAAGATTGTTTGCAAAGGAAGTTAAAGATAAACTTGAAATAAACGACAAAGATTTTAATTTGTTTTTTATGCAAAGATTAAAATTTGTCCAAGAACGAAGTCTTGGACAAGACAAGGATATTAATAGTGCTATTTCTTCTTTTACTCAATTGTTGAATCAAGAAAATTATCCTGTGCTTTTACCATTAGTTTTACTTTACTACCCGTTACCACTTCCATATGTTAGGAAAGATATTGATTTTGTAACCAAGTGGAAGAAAAAAGATCCTAAAACAAAAGATGTTTATGAAGCAGTAGTAGCTTCATGTGAAATTTATTATGTATCTAAAACTACAGGAAGATTTTTACTTAAATTTCAGCTTAATAACAAAGATGAATTTAGTTTTAATATAGAAACATCCAGTAATAATAAAGATATAGTAAACGAGCTAGAAAGAGCTATAACTGAAAGTATGACTTTGTTTGAATACCCTCCTTTATTAACAGACTTAAATGTTTTACTAACAAAAGAAATATACAAAGCTACAGATATTGATGAAGAAGTAGCTATAGTATCTAATGGTCCTATGAGATTAGAAATAATATTAGCTGTATATTCTGCACTAATTGTATTAAACAAACATAGTAAAGAAATAAATCCACAAGGAATAATTGATGTTGTTGATTAATGGTTAATTAAACTTAAGTAGCTTTGGCTTAATATCATCTGAGATTCTTTTTTTATATTCCTGCCATTCGTCAAAATTTTCAAATGCTTCTTTTGCTACAGTATCACTTACTTTTGCATATCTAAGAGTTGTTCTTATGTCATTATGACCTGCTAATCTTTGTAAAACAAATGAGTCAATGTGACCTGCTCTTTCAGTACAAAATGTGTGCCTTAATTGGTGAATAGTAATTGGTGTGCCATCTGCATTTAAAATATTTCTTGCAGCTTCCATAAATAATTGTCTTGCTCTAGCATATGAAAGTCTTTGCCCGTGAGTTGTGACAAAAAGCGGCCCACTTGTTGGGTTACCTCTTTCTTCCAGGTATTGTATTATTAGTTTTTCAGTTTGCTTGCTCAAATATGCTTGTCTTGGCTGATTACCTTTTCCATGTTTTATAAATATTGTTCCTTCAGTAATGTCCTGAATGTTCAAGTCTAATGCTTCACTAATTCTTATCCCGCTTGTATAAAGTAAAGTGAATAAAACTTTTTCTCTTGTAGTTTGAGCACATTTAAGTAATTTATCAACTTGTTCTTTTTTTAATGCTCTAATAACTGAACCTGGCGTAATTTCTCCTAAATCTTTATTTGGCCTTCTTCGAGGTAAGTTCTCCATTGGATTTTCTTCTGTTATCTTTTCTTGAACACACCATTCAAAAAATCTGTGTAGTGAAGCATAGTGTCTGTTTTGAGTAGCTAGTGAAACCCTTTCACCATATTTAGAAGTCAAGTTATCTAAATAACCTTTGAGCTGTTCTTTTGTAATACTGCTTAATGGTATATTGCCAATGGTTCTTTCAAACTTATGTAAATCAATTGTATAAGCTCTTAAAGTATCTCCATCCAAGTTTAAACTTGCTATATACCTTGTTATAGATTCAAACAATTCAACTTGCATATTTTGCATATATTTAAAACATTTATTTAGACGGAAGATAAGGTTAATTAAGTTCCACAGAGGTTTATGAGTTATTTGTTATCTGAAATTCGTTTTGTGCATTTTTCTTGTATGCATCTAATGTTTTTTCTATATCTAGTTCTGTATGTAAAGTAGAAATAAAGTTTGCCTCAAATTGACTTGGGGCAATATATATTCCATTTGAAAGCATACACTGAAAAAATTTTGCAAAACTTTTAGTGTTTGACTTCTTAGCAGTTTCATAGTTATTAACTTTATTTTCAGTAAAAAAAATACTAAACATTGATCCTGCTTGATTAACTTGAAGTTGAATCCCTTTTTCCTTGTTTATTTCTATAATTCCTGTGCAAAGTAAAGAAGTTATATGCTCAAGATATTTATATGATTTTTCATTTAATAAATTTAATGTTGCAATGCCACAAGCAACTGATATGGGATTTCCAGAAAGTGTTCCTGCTTGATACACTGGCCCAAGAGGTGCAAGTAAATCCATAATTTCCTTTTTACCACCAATTGCTCCTACTGGCATTCCACCTCCAATAATTTTCCCAAGTGTAGTTAGATGTGGAGTTATCTTGTAAATTTTTTGAGCTCCACCAAGAGATAATCTAAAGCCTGTAATAACTTCATCAAAAATTAGGACGTAGTTAAATTTTCCTGATAGAGATTTTAACAATCTAAGGAATGATTCATCTGGTAGTATTACCCCACAATTTCCAATTACTGGTTCAGTTATTACTGCTGCTATATCTTTAGGAAATTTGTTTAATGTAATTTCAAATGTATGTAAATCATTAAATGGCAAGGTGATTACATCACTTGCTGTAGATTTTGTAACACCAGATGAATCTGGTATTCCTAATGTAGTAAGACCTGAGCTACTTTTAGAAAGAACTGAATCCGAATGTCCATGGTAGCAGCCAGAGAATTTTATGATTTTATTTCTTTTAGTATAAGCTCTTGCTAGCCTTATTGCAGTCATAACTGCTTCTGTACCAGAATTAACGAGGCGGACTTTTTCAATGCTCGGCATATTTTGAACTATGATTTGTGCTAGTTCTATCTCGTTTTCATGTGGAGCACCAAAGCTTGTACCTTTTTGTAAGACTTTGGCTACAGTTTCTATAATTTGTGGATGAGCATGACCATGAATTAAGGCTCCCCATGAGTTAACATAATCAATATATTTATTTTGATCAACATCCCAAATACATGGACCACTTGCATGTGAAATAAACAGTGGTTCTAATTCTACAGCTTTAAATGATCTTACAGGTGAATTAACTCCGCCAGATATAAGCTCAAGTGCTTTCTTATATAGCTTTTGTGATCTTGTTTTGTTAGCTATAGTTTCTTGCATATCACTGCAATGTAACTTTTATCATTTTTACTGGTTTAGCAGGCCTGTCGCTGCCTGGAACAGAAGGCTTTGAATCACTTACTATCTTTTTTACTGTTTCAAAAGTATCATCCGTTACTTGTCCAAACACTGCATATCCATTTGGATCAACTCCTCCTGGATTTAATGATGGAAGAGATTGTAATGCAATAAAGAATTGACAACTTGCACTATTTGGATTTGATGTTCTTGCCATTCCAACTTTGCCTGGTTTGTCAAATTTTAAATTTGGACTGGTTTCCAGTTTTATAAATCTAGGTTTTCCACTTTCTGGATCTACATAATTCCCTGTTCCATCTCCCAAGGGATCACCTCCTTGAACTACAAAGTTTTCAACTACCCTATGAAATATAGTTCCATCATAAAATCCTTTTTTTACTAGATCAATAAAATTGTTTGTTGTAATAGGTGCTTCTTTAATAAAAAGCTTAATTTTAATAAGTCCTTTTTCTGTTTGAATTAAAACTGTATCTTTTTCTGATTTTATTGGTTCATTAGGATGCATAGGTAAAATTAAAAAAAACATAATTGTAGTTAGCAGTGTTATTAAACATTGATAGTGTTTTATCATACATTTTTTATGTAGAGGCAAGGTTACCCTGCCTCTACTAATTTTCCTTCCTCAGGGATCATTTCTTTAATTGAATCTGCTTCTTCTGAGAAACCTTCCATTTTTTCTCTTAATTTTGTTGATTTCCCTGTTCTTTCTCTTAAGAAGTAAAGCTTAGCTCTTCTTGTTTTACCTCGCCTAATGATTTTCACTTGTACAATTTTGGGAGAATTTAAAAAGAAGACTCTTTCTACACCAACTCCCTGGAAAACTCTTCTTACTGTAAAAGTTTTATTTATTCCCACACCTTTCATTTTAAGAATGACACCTTCATAGTTTTGATTTCTTTCTTTACTTCCTTCTTTAATAACTACTGTAACTTTGACAGTATCACCTACTTGTATTTTTGGTAAGTCTTTTTTTAAAGCTTTTAATGATATCTCTTTTATTAGCGGGTTCATTTCTTTACCTGCGAGTAGGGGACAGATCTATAGATCTGTCCCCTATTAAAAAAGCGTAGGACTATCTTTGCAAAGAAACCAATAACTGAATACAAGAATAATCTAAAAATCAACTTATAAATATCTGCAACTTTTTTAATGCTGGCAATAGAACTATGATTTACTCCTGCTGTTCCATTTAAAGATGTAAAAGTATTTATATTTGAAATTAAATTTTTAAGTACACTCATGGTTTATATGATAACACAACTTATTTTTGTTTTTGCCTACCGCCTTCCTTGCTCATTCTTTGCTCGTCAGGCTTTGCAAAGTACTCTTAGTGTGCTATACCTAACGTGTTCAGATTTTACCGAATAAATCGGATAAAATCTTACTGTGTAAATAAATTGCTCTGAAATGTTACTCTAGGTAGGCGGTAACTTATTTTTCTTAACTTATGTATTTAGATAACTGTTGCTTATAGTAGCTTGTTGAGTGATGGAGAAAAATAAGTTAATTGAATATGACTATTATGTTACTAATGCTTTAACAAATGTTAGAAATAAAAATCATTTTATTGGTATTGATGAAGTAGGCAGGGGAGCATTAGCTGGTCCTGTTATTGCATGTGCCTTTAGCTGGAAGAATTGTAAAAATACATTTGAAGAATTACATAATTTGAAAGTGTTATTAAAGTTAAATGACTCTAAACAATTAAATGTCAAAGAACGCAAAAAGTTATATAAATCACTAATTAAACTTGGTGACTTTTCATTAGGATATGCATCTGTTCTTGAGATAAATAAATTAAATATTTTAAATGCAACCTTTCTTGCTATGAAAAGAGCCTTTGATGGTTTAATTAAATCCATTGAAAATAATTTTTTAGAGCCTTTTATTTTAATAGACGGTAATAAATTTAATCCTTATATAAACTGTAGGCAGTTGTCAATTATTGGTGGTGATGCTAAATCTGCTTTAATAGCAAGTGCTTCAATAATTGCAAAAATTTACAGGGATATGTTAATGAAAAAACTTTCAAAGCATAAAAAGTTTAAGTTATATAGATGGAACAGAAATGTTGGATATGGGACTCTCTTTCATCGTACTGCCATTAAAAAGCACGGACTGACTCCATTACATAGAAAATTATTTGTAAGGAAAGTATTAAATACATTCTAGTGATTTTATAGCTTTAAATAATGCTGCACCTTTTCTAAGAGTTTCTTTGTATTCATTTTCTGGATTTGAATCTGCTACAATTCCTGCTCCTACCTGAATTTCAAGGTAATCTTTGTAAACTATAAATGTTCTTATAGTCATACACGTGTTTATAGTATCATCTAGTCCAAAAAATCCTATACATCCGCCATATGGTCCTCTTTGATCTTTTTCTAGTTCATTTATAATTTCAATTGCTCTTACTTTAGGTGCTCCACTTAAAGTACCTGCAGGAAATGAAGCACACAAAAGATCAATTGATGTCTTATCTTGTTTTAATATGCCTTCTACTTGGCTTACTATGTGTAAAACATGTGAATATTTTTCAATAGTCATAAGCTCTGGAACTTTAATTGAGCCTGATTCACAAACTCTTCCTAAATCATTTCTTGCTAAATCAACAAGCATTAAATGTTCTGCTTTTTCTTTTGGATCACTTAAAAGTTTTGAAATATTATTTAAGTCTTCTTTATCATTTTTTCCTCTAGGATAAGTTCCTGCAATTGGTCTTAGTGATGCTTTTTTGACAGAGTTCTTCTCTTGGAATAATTTTTCACTTTTAACCATAACTTCTGGTGAAGAGCCTGCAATCTCAAAGTCTTTGTAATTTAAATAAAAAAGATAAGGTGAAGGATTTATGCTTCTTAAAGCTCTATACAATAAAAAACCATTGTGCTTACCTTGCACTAAAAGCTTTTGAGAAAGAACAACTTGAAAAATATCACCATTTTTTATGTAATCTTTTGCCTTGGTTATTGTATTAATGTAGTTTTCTTTTTTTATGTTACTTGTATATGTAATCTCGTTATTATTTTCATAGTTAAGTGATAATAATTTAAATTGTTTTGGTTTCTTAAAGTCACTTAAAAGTAAGTTAAGTTTTTCTTTTGCTTGTGAGTGTGTTGTAGTTAATTCAGTTTTATTTCCCGAAGGTAAAAGTACATTTGCAATTAAATTTACTTTATGGAGTATATGATCAAAAATTACTACCTTCCCTGGATATATTAAACTTACATCTGGAGCTTGGTTGGAATAAGTTAGTTTAGTTCTTGGTTCAATCCAACGAATGTTTTCATAGCCAAAGTAACCTACAAATCCTTGAAAGCTAGAGTTTTCTTTATCATATGTTTTAATGTCTTTAAGAAGCTTTTTTAAAGAATTGAAAGGGTTATTTTCTAATTTAGTTATTTTGTTAGTAACCTTATTTTCTAATAATGTTTCATTTCCCTTGGAATGAAAAAGTAAAATAGGTTCAGTTCCAATGATTGAATATCTTCCTAGTTTTTCATTACTTTCAACAGACTCAAGTAAAAAGGAATGAGGCTTATCTTCACACAATTTATAAAACGTACTAACTGGTGTTTCTAAGTCAGCTAATATTTCATGATTAAGCGAAAAGACAGATAATTCATTCATTTTATATAAGAAATTATCCCCCTCCAACAAATGTTATTATTTCTAGCTCATCATTTTCTTTAAGTTTTGTGTTTTCATAATACTCTTTTTTTAAAACAACTTTATTTAACTCTATAACAACTCTTTCTGGATTTATTTTATAGAGTTTTAAGAGATTTAAAATAGAGATGTTTTGAGGAACTAATTTGACTTCACCATTAATTTTAATCAATACATTTAAACTTCTAGAGTCAATTTTCATTTTTTTATTTCCTGTTAGCCTTGTTACATCAATAACTTTAGCAGGAATTTTAATATATTTAGGTGCAATTGTTTTTGCTTTAAGATTTTTCTTTGGCTCTACAAGTTACAAAGGCATTATATTCCAGAACTTTTTAAGTATTCACAGAGCCTTCTTAATTTATATTTTTGCTTTTACTTTGTCTAAAATTGTTAATTCAGGCTTTGAAGAAGGTTTTCATTCTTTTATTAGATGTAGCCAGGATTATTTTGTATTCTTGTGGGTTTTGTTTTTTCTATCACAGAATGAAAGCAAGTTTAAACTTATTAAATATTCTCTTTTAATTGCAGCCATTATTTCAATTAGTTATGGTTTACTTCAGTTCTTTCATATGGACATTCTTCATAGACAAACTGATATTAATCGTTTATCAGGCTTTCACAAGAACTCTTATTCTTATGGTGGGCAGTTAATTATTTTTTTCTTTTTAATCTTAAATAATTTGTTTTTAACTTGTAGTAAAAAGAAGGTTTTTACTATTATATTTTTAATTATGTGCCTTTTTTGTATTTTATGTACTTTAGAGCGTTCAGTTATATTGAGTGTATTTATTGGTTTAGCTTTATTTCTTATTATTCAAAAAAATCACAAGATAGCTTTGTTTGCAACAGTTGCAAGTGTGCTTGGTGTAATTCTTTTAGCTCTTACCGTCAATAAAAAATTTTTAAAACGAGTTGAAAACATATTATTTGCTCCAGACAGTTTACTGGGTAATGTTAGATTTAAAGTTTGGGATATTGCAATAAGTATATGGAAGAAAAATATTTTATTTGGTACAAAGGAATTTCCTCTTATATATCATGAAGTGAGTAGTACTCATCCTGCTCAAATATTAACTCATGCACATAACACATATTTGCAGATATTAGTTACAAAAGGCTTGATTGGTTTTTTTGCATTTATAAATCTATTCTTCTCAATATTGTATTATTCTATTAAAAATCTTGGGAAAAACACATATGTGTTGAGTTTGTTTTCAGTAATGATTGCATTTTTAGTACATGGATTTTTTGAATTTTATTGGGGAGACACTGAGGTAAGGTATTTGTTGATTTATTTCATTGGTTTTGTTTTAAGTAATTCATTGGATTTAAAATTAAAAAAGGAGTAAGCTTAGTTCATGCAATATTTTAAATTTAAAAATCTTAAATTAAAGCTATTAAGTCTTTTGTTTCAATTATGTTTGTTAATTACTTGCTTTCCTTCTTATGCAGAGGATATTAATTATGATTTTTCGGATAGTGAATCAAAGCCAGTAGTTAGCCCTGTCCTCAATGAAGACAATGATTTAAAAGATGACTCTGCCATTATTAATCCAGACAATCCAAAGATATTAAAAGGACATGTAAGTAAAATTCCTGGAGGGACTAAGGTAAAAATAATTATTGAAACTCCAATTGATGAAATTACAAGCATGGTTGAAGATGAAATAAAAGCCAGGATATCAGAAAATATTATTGTAGATGAAAAAATAGTAGTGCCTATTAGTAGTGCAGTAACAGGTAAAATATCAGAGATAAATGTAGCCAGGAGACTTCATATGGCTGGAAATGTTAGGATTGAGTTTCAAGGTTTAACTATTCCTGATGGCAGAAAGATTCCAATATCAGCAAGTGTTTTAACTCATAGTGGATTACTTAAAGGGAAATTTACAAAGAAAACAGCCTTGATCTCAAGTGCAACAATAGTTGGACCTGCTGCAGCTGGTTTTGGTGCTGGGCTTGCTGCTGAAGGTAGTGCAGTTGGTGCTACTGTTGGTGCTATAGTTGGTGCAGTTGCTGGAATAGCTTTATTTGCCTTTCAAAGAGGAAATATGGTGGATATTAAAGCAGGTGATGAGTTAAATATTGAATTAACTGAAGAAGCTCTTGTTCCAGAACCAGAGCCAGAAGTACAATCAGAAAATGAGAAATTAGAAGACGAGAAATTGGAGAATTAGAAGTAAATTTTATCTTATATGAGTAGGACTAAGTGGAAAATCAGTAGTAGAGGCAGGGTAACCCTGCCTCTACTTAAAGATACCTTAGAATCTCTAAATAAAAATTTATCTTTTGATAAAAATACAGAAAATCCATTTTACAAACTAGCTTTTAAAGAAAATAAGGTTAAAAAAAATAATCTCTGGCTAATGTTCTTAATTATTTCTTTAATAAGTGTAAGTATTTTCTTTAATTCATTCTTTTTAAAAAAATTAGATCCTTTGATAATTAATACTGTTACTACGTCAGTTAGCTTGTTAAAAGAATTTTATAGAGGTCTCTTTGATAAATCTTATGTTTTAACAATAGGAAAATATGGGGATTTGTTAATTGCAAAAGAAGAAGCTATAAAGTTATTACCACAGTTTAAACAAATTAATATAAAACAACTAAATACTGGTATTTATGTCTTTGAGGTTGAAAGATTTGGTTCAAAAAAGAAAGCATATTTGACAGCAAATAAATTTATACAGGACGGCTTTGAGGAAGTCCATGTAAGGTATTTGCCAAACTTGCCAAGTCAATAATTTTAGTAAACTCTTCAAGCTTTAAACTAGAACCACCAACTAATCCTCCATCAATATCTGGATAATTAATGTGTTCACTAAAATTATCTGATTTTATGCTGCCTCCATAAAGTATTCTTATTTTTTCACTATTTAGAGTATTTCTAATCATCTGAATTATTTCATTTGCATCTTTACCACTACAAATTTTTCCAGTCCCAATTGCCCAGATTGGTTCATAAGCTATTATTAAATTTTCTACTTCTTTTTCTGTAAGATCTTTTACCCCTGATAAAATCTGCTTTTTTATCCATTCCTTAGCTTGTCCATTTTCTCTTATGTTTAAATTTTCTCCTACACAAAAAACTGGTATAAGACCATGCTTAAGAGCTGCCTTGATTTTTAAGTTTATATTTTCATCTGTTTCATTAAAATATTGTCTTCTTTCACTATGACCTATAATTACCATTTCAATGTTTAAATTTCTTAACATTTTTGGCGAGACCTCACCTGTAAATGCTCCTTCTTCTTTATAAAACATGTTTTGCGAGCCAATTTTAATTTTACTTCCTGTAAGAATTTTGTTTATAGCTTGAAGATAAACAAATGAAGGACATACAGCAATATCTACATTATTTTTTTCTTTTGCATAATTTTTAAGTTTAAAAACAAGATCTTGAGCTTCCAAAAGACTTAGGTACATTTTCCAGTTACCTATTATTATTTTCTTCCTCATTTCCTTATTTTTTTCCTAATTCATTATACTTCATAATATAATTTTAAAAAAGTATGAAGAAACAAATTAAATATAAATTAGACAAAATAATTGATGAGCTTTCTTTTTTTTTACATAAAGATTTTTCTGCTAGGTTTAAAACCCTAACTGAAAAAGAAGATAGACAACTTTTTTTCTTGGCAAAAATCCTTACTCAGCTAAAACAAGTATCAAGAGAAGCTAGTGAAGATGAAAAAGTAGTTGATTTCCCGCTTTTAACAAGGTAAAGTCTCGCTATGAATTACTTTGTTAATAGCACTGAGCATTGTTTCCGGCAATACACCTAAACATTCTGGTTTTGAACATGATTTTTTTCTTGTGTCAAATAAACAAGGTCTACATTCAAGATCATTTACATGTACAGCAATGAACCTTGGATCTTTTGGTAAGAGCTTTTTAGGATCAGTAGGACCAAAAAAAGAGACAATCTTTTTCCCTAGTGCTACACCAATATGCATTGGAACCGAATCTGCACAAACAAGTAAATCAGATGAACCAATTAAAGCAGCTAGTTTTTCAATTGAGAGATCTAATGAACTAAAATCAAAAAAGTTTTTAGGTCTAGCAAAAAAAGTAAGTCTTTTATGGATCTCGTTTATTGTATCAGTATCATCTTTTCCTCCTAAAAGAATGACATTATTGTCTTTATTTTCTAATAATTTTTCTATTAAAGCTGCCCAGTTTTTTCCTGGCCAACTTTTTAAAATATTTTTTTGAATACTAAGTTTACTTACCCCTGGATGAATAAAGATTTTCTTTGCGTAATATCTTTCTTGGATTCGTGGAACTAGGATTTCTTTAGCCCATTGAATTGCTTCGGGGTTTAATTTTATTTCTGGTATTAGATCCTTACTTTGAATTAAGTTTTTTAATTCCGGAAATATTGGTAGTAGTAATTCAGCAAACATATTTGTTGCATATTGTTTTGTATTTAGTTTTATGCTTTGTGTTAAAAAGAAGTTGCTTAAAACACCACTGTAAAATCCTATCTTAGTGTTTGAGTTACCCAAGAAAGCAACTAAATTTGCTTTATAAGAAGAACCTGTTGAAATAATATATTTATAGTTTCTTGCTCTTATTATTTTTATTAACCTAAGAATATTTGGATTTTTTTCTTTAAAATCAAATACCTTGACTTTTCTAAATAAGTTAGTAAGGTTTGCTACACATTCACTTCTTGGTTCAGTTAATAAGTCAATCATACAGTTTGGATATTTCTCTTTTAAAAGTTTCACTGTAGGTAAAAGTAATATTTGATCTCCAATACCTCCAGGATTTATAAATAAAGCTCTCATTGTATCGCGTCTCTACTTATTTAAAATAGCATATGATTAGTTAAATAAATTTGTACCGTTGACCAAAATATCACAAGACCGTTAGAATTAACCTTTGCATCTTTAAGTATGCTTTCAAAAAATATAAATATTAGAGTTGCTTTTAAAAAATGTCAAAAACAAGCGTACAACATGTTGAGAAAAAAACAAGGGTAGAACCAAACGTTCATTTATTACATTTATCAGTTTTAAGACATTTAAATAACAAGAGAGCTGGTACAGCTTCTACTAAAACAAGAGCAGAAGTTAGAGGGGGTGGTAAGAAACCCTGGAAACAAAAAGGTACTGGTAGAGCTAGAGCAGGTTCAAGCAGATCGCCATTATGGGTTGGTGGAGGAGTTACTTTTGGTCCTAAACCAAGATCTTATAAACAAAACCTTCCTAAAAAGGCTAGAAAGATTGCAATTGCTCAAGCACTTGCTTTAAGTAAAGAAAAGATAGAAATATTAAAAGGATTACCAGAAGTTACAGATGGAAAAACAAAAAGTTTTTTAAGTTTAATTAAATCATCAGGTCTTACAAAAAGGCCATTGCTTTTAATAGCAGACCCTAATGAACATTATTTCCAAGAAGCTCTTAGAGCATCTAGAAATATACCAGATATAAAAATGGAAGATGAAAGATTTATTAGTGTTTATGAGATTATGAAAGCTGTTTCAATAGGAATTACTGAAAGTGCTTTAAAGAAGCTTGAAGAAAGATTACCAAAGGTAACATAATGAATCAAAACATATCAAATGTAATCCTCAAGCCAGTTATAACTGAAAAAAGTACTGCTTTAAGCAAGCATAATAAATATACTTTTTTGATAGCAAGAGGTGCTACAAAAGATGATGTTAAGAGTGTATTTAAAGAAATTTTCCCAGATAGAAAAGTCTTAGATATCCAAACCTTAAAAATAAAAGGACATAAGAAAAGAACAAAAGGTGGCTATAAGTTACCGGTTGACAAAAAGAAAGTAATCATTACCATAAGTGGAGCTAAACTAGAATTTTTCCCTGAGGTATCGTAAGAAATTATGCCAGTAAAAGAAAGAAAACCATTAACACCAGGACAAAGAGGAATGAGCTTTATTGATTTTAGTGACATTACTAAATCCAGACCTGAACGTAGTTTATTAACAAAGATAAAAAGAATCTCTGGAAGAAACAACCAGGGCAGGATTACAACAAGACATAAAGGTGGAGGACATAAAAAACATTACAGGTTAATTGATTTTAAAAGAAGTAAAAATGATGTTCCAGGAAAGGTTGTAGCAATTGAATATGATCCAAATAGAAATTGCAGGATTGCACTAGTTAATTATAAGGATGGAGAAAAAAATTACATACTTGCACCAATAGGTTTAAAAGTAAATGATGTTGTAATATCAGGTAATAATATTGAGCAAAAAGCTGGTAATACTATGCCACTTAGAAATATTACTATTGGTGAGTTTGTACACAATGTCGAAATGAAGCCTGGTTGTGGCGGACAAATAGCTAGGTCAGCTGGAGCTAGTGCTCAGTTACTTGCAAAAGAAGATGAATATGCAACTTTAAGATTACCCTCAGGTGAAATGAGAAAGATTAATATAAATTGTAGAGCTTCTTTAGGTCAGCTTGGAAATGTAGATCATCTGAACGTTAGTTTAGGTAAAGCAGGAAGAAAACGACATCTTGGCATAAGACCAACTGTTCGTGGTGCTGCAATGAATCCTGTTGATCATAGACATGGTGGTGGTGAAGGTAAAAGTCCTATTGGTGGCCAACCAAAGACAGCTTATGGTAAGCCTGCAGTAGGAAAGACAAGAAAACCTAAACTCTCAGATAAATATATAATTGCAAGGAGAAAGAAATAATTATGGGAAGATCACTTAAAAAAGGTCCTTATGTTCATCCTTCACTTATTAAAAAAATACTTGATATGAATAAATCAGGCAAAAAGCAAGTTTTAAAATGCTGGAAACGTGCGTCAATGATTGTACCTGAAATGATAGGACACACTATTGCAGTACACAACGGCAGAAAATTTATACCTGTTTATGTTACAGAACAAATGATTGGTCATAGGTTAGGTGAGTTCTCTCCTACTAGGTTTTTTAGAGCACATTCTGGAATAGCAAAGAAAGAAGACACAACAGGTAGTCCGCCACCTCAAGGAAAGGCAACACAAGGTTAATCAGTTAAGCTATGGCAAAAGCAATTGTAAAATACGTTAGAATGTCTCCACGAAAGTTACGAAGAGTAGTTGACGTTATTCGTGGCAAAAGTACAATTGAAGCACAAACTATTTTAAAGTTTATGCCCTATGCTGCAGCAAAAATTGTTGAAAAAGTTTTAAAATCAGCAGTTTCTAATGCAAAAGAAAATGAAAAACTAGATCCTAAAGAGCTTAAGATCTCATATGCATGTGTAGATGGAGCACCAACATTACGCAGGTGGAGAGCAGTTTCAAGAGGAAGAGGGTATCCTATTTTAAAAAGAACAAGCCATGTAACACTAGAAGTTGTATCAGATTCAGATCTTGCTTCTTCAAAACCAGTAAAGGCAGCTACTAAATATGAACATAAAGACAAAGAAAAAAAAGAGGAGAAAAAATAATAATGGGTCAAAAAACACATCCAAAAGGTTTTAGGTTAGGAATTATCCAGACATGGGATTCTCAATGGTATGCACCTCCAAGGTATTATGCAGACTTAGTTATGGAAGATAGGCTAATACGAGAGTTTATAAAAAGAAAACTTTACAATGCAGGTATAAGTAAAATTGAGATTTGGAGAAAAGCTCAATTAATTCAAGTTAATATTCATTCTATAAGACCAGGAATTGTTGTAGGTAAAGGTGGACAAGGTTTAGAAACTTTAAGAAATCAAATTCTTGAATTAATTAACAGGAAAGATGTTGTTGTACAAATTAATGTAATGGAAGTAACTAAGCCTGATTTAGATGCTCAACTTACAAGCGAAGCAGTAGCTCAACAGTTGGAGAGGCGAGTTGCTTTTCGTAAGGCAATGAAACAAGCAATGCAAAGAGCTATGCGTGCTGGCGCATTAGGTGTTAAGGTAATGGTTTCAGGCAGGCTTGGAGGCAATGAAATTGCAAGAACAGAATGGCTTCGGGAAGGTGCAATACCATTACATACGTTGAGAGCAGATATTGATTATGGTCTTGCAATTTCAAGAACTATATTTGGAGTAATTGGTGTAAAGGTTTGGATTTATCGTGGCAATTTAATGCCTGGCGAAACTGTGGGGTCAAATAAAGAAGCACTAAAACCAGTAACAGATGTTAGTGAGGATGAAGGTGAAACTAATTTTAGAAAAGGGAGAAGAAGGAAAAAAAGGTAAAAAGTAATGTTAGTTCCAAGGCAAACAAAATTTAGAAAACAAATGCGTGGGAGAATGACTGGTAAGGAATCACGTGGTGTTAGATTGCATTATGGTGAGTATGGTTTACAAGCACTGGAACCAGCTTGGATTTCATCAAAGCAATTAGAAGCAGCAAGAAAAGCCATGGTAAGAAGTATTAAAAGAGGCGGAAAAATCTGGATTATGGTTTATCCAGATAAACCTGTAACAAAAAAACCAGCCGAAGTTAGAATGGGTTCTGGCAAAGGTAATCCTGAGTTTTGGGTTACAGTTATAAGACCAGGTCGAATTCTTTTTGAGATGACTGGCATTCCAAGAGAAATAGCAATTGAATCGTTACTCTTGGCATCTCATAAGCTACCAATAAAATGTAGGATTCTTGAAAAAGAAGAACATATAAAAGGATAATTTTTTATGGCACTTATGAAACTAGTAGAAATTAGAGAATTAACATCTGGTGAATTAAAAGACCAGATAAAAAAATCTAGGATAGAACTTGTTGACTTAAGAATGAAATTTGCAAGCAGACAATTAGAAGATGTCTCTCAAATAAGAAAAAAAAGAAAAGAAATTGCAAGATTGCTTACTATAATTAAATCTAAGGGAGGGCAAAAATAAAGCTAAATAATCCTATGCCAAAGAAAATTTTAACTGGGAAGGTTGTAAGCAATAAAATGGATAAAACCATTGTTGTTGCAGTTGAAAACAAAACCCCACACCCAAAATATAAAAAAACAGTGATAAGGACAAAAAAGTTTAAAGCACATGATGAAACTAATCAGTGTAAGATTGGAGATATTGTAAAAATCATTGAGCATCCACCAATTAGTAAAACAAAAAGGTGGAAGTTAAACGAAGTCTTGGTAAAAACAGAATAGAGGTCTATTAAAAGAAAATGATACAGCAAGAAACTAATTTAGAAGTTGCAGACAATACTGGTGCAAAACGAGTCAGATGCATTAGAGTTTTAAAAGGAAGTAATGCACGTTACGCAGGTGTTGGTGATCTTATTATTGGCTCTGTAAAAGAAGCACTTCCAAATATGCTTGTAAAAGAACATGAAATTGTTACTTGTGTTATTGTCAGGACTAAAAAAACTTTAAGTAGAAATGATGGCAGTAAAATTAGATTTGATGAAAATGCTGTAGTAATAATTGATAAACAAAACAACCCAAGAGGAACCCGCGTTTTTGGACCTGTTGCAAGAGAGTTAAGAGAAAAACAGTTTATGAAAATTGTTTCATTAGCACCAGAGGTATTATAGAAATTGAGAATTGAGAAATGAGCGAACAATATATAAAAATAAATAACAAGAATAAAAGAAGAAGAGTTATATACTCAAATCTTCCTATTGGAGGACATCCTAAGAGAAAAGGTTTTTACATTGTTTCAAAAGCATTTGTAAAAGATAGTGTAACAAATCCAAAAGCAAAATTAAGTATTAAACGTGGTGATACTGTAATGGTTATTTCTGGAGATGATAAAGGAAAGACTGGGAAAATCCTAGCTGTATTTCCACGTGAGGGTAAGGTAATAGTTGAGTCTGTAAATATGATTCACAGACATCAAAAACCAAAAAGAGTTGGACAAGCTGGTGAAATAATTGAAAAAGAAGCACCAATCTTTGCATCTAAAGTTATGCTCTATGATGCTACAAAGAAAAGACCAAGCAGAAGCGGACATAAAATTTTAAAAGATGGCAAGAAAGTTCGTATTTTTAAAATTAGTGGAGAACCAATAGATTAATAGAAACATTATATGTCAAAGAAAATAAAAAACTTACAAGAAAGATTCAAGGCTGAGATTATAGATAGTCTTATGAAGAAACTTGGATATAAAAATGTTCATGAGATTCCTGTACTTGAAAAAATTGTAGTAAACATGGGCATGGGTGAAGCAATGTCAGATTCTAAGTTCTTAGATAGTGGCATTAATGATTTAAAGTTAATTACAGGACAAAAGCCTCTTATAACAAGAGCAAAAAAATCAATCTCAACTTTTAAAATCCGAAAAGGTGGACCTGTTGGTTGTAAGGTAACTTTACGTGCAAAAAGAATGTATGATTTTTACAGTAAGCTTGTTAATTTTATTTTACCTAGGCTGCGAGATTTTCATGGTGTTTCAACAAAGGGTTTTGATGGGAAAGGTAATTATAATTTAGGTTTAAAAGAACAAATTGTTTTTCCTGAAATTAACTTTGACAAGGTCGATAATATAAGAGGGATGGACATTGCTTTTGTAACTACAGCTAAAACAGACAATGAAGCTAAAGAACTTTTAAGTGCTTTAGGGATGCCGTTTAGAAAATAAGAGATTAGAGAATTGGAGGATGGAAGAATGCGGGTGTAATTCAGTGGTAGAATGCAAGCTTCCCAAGCTTGACGTCGCGGGTTCGAATCCCGTTGCCCGCTTGGGATAATAAGAAGGATATAACTATGGCAAAACTGTGCATGATTGAAAGAGAAAGAAAAAAAAGGATATTAGTCTTAAAAGGTAAATATCCAAAAGTAAAACTCCATAACCGTTGTAGAAAGTGTGGCAGGTCTCGTGGTTATTACAGGAATTTTGGACTTTGTAGACTTTGTTTAAGAGCAATGGCACATCAAGGATTGTTACCTGGTGTAGTTAAGGCAAGTTGGTAAGTAGTGGCAACTCTTGCAGTTGTCTAAAAAGGGAATAAAATATGACACATTCAGATCCAATTAGTGACATGATTTCAAGAATAAAAAATGCAATTAAAGCTATGCATGAAAGCGTTGATATACCAGCTTCTAAAATAAAAGTTAAAATTGCTGAAGTATTAAAAAAAGAAGGATATATTAATTCATATGAAATGCTTGAACTTGATGTAGTGAAAGTAAAAAAGATATTAAGGATACATTTAAAATATGGTCCAAGAGGTGAAAAATTAATTAAGGAATGGAAGCGTGTATCTAGTCCAGGCCTAAGAATTTATACTAGGTCTAAGAATGCTCCAAGAGTATTAAGTGGTTTAGGGGTTTCTATAATTAGTACTAGTAAAGGTTTGATGTCAGATCGTCAAGCAAGAAAAGAAGGTATAGGAGGAGAAGTGCTTTGTCAAATTTGGTAGGTTAAAAATTATGTCAAGAGTAGGAAAAAATCCAGTACAAATACCAGAGAAAGTCGAAGTTACTATTTCTGAATCTCCTACTAATCAATTAGTAAAAGTAAAAGGACCTAAGGGTGAGCTAGAAAATCAATTTAGAAAAGATATTAAAGTTGAGAAGCAAGATGGAAAGATTGTTTTAACAAGAAATAACAATGAAAAGTTTTTTAAAAGTTTACATGGAACTTATAGAACAATACTTCAAAATATGATTCTTGGAGTCACTCAAGGATTTAAGAAGGAGTTAGATATAGTTGGTGTAGGATATCGTGCCTTGCTTCAGGGGAATAAGTTAGTTTTACAAGTAGGCTATAGCAATCAAATAGAGGTTACTCCAAATAAAGAGACTAAAATAGAGGTAGACAAAAACCAAACTCATATAACAATTACTGGTATTGATAAACAAATTGTTGGTGATCTTTCTTCTCATATTAGATCTATAAGGTTACCTGAACCATATAAAGGAAAGGGAATTAAATATTCTAATGAGAGGATAAGAAGAAAAGTAGGGAAATCAGCAGTAAAGAAGTAGTAAAATAAAAAAGTGATAAATAAAACATCAAAAAAAGAAAGAAATAAGAAACGCCATTTCAGGCTAAGAAAAAAAATTATTGGTACACAAGAAAGACCCAGGTTATCTATATTTAAATCCAACAAGCACATATATGCTCAAATCATTGATGATATAAATGCCAGGACACTGTTATCATATTCTACTCTTCATCCTGAAGTAAAAAAAGAATTAAAAACCACATGGACTAAAGAAGCTGCAAAACTAATAGGTGAAAAAATTGCCAAAAGTGCTGATAATGCTGGTATAAAAAATGTTGTGTTTGATCGAGGTGGGAGTAAATATCATGGAAAAATTTTAGCTTTTGCAGAAGCAGCAAGAAATGAAGGGTTGGAGTTTTAAAACTATGGAAGAAGATAATAAAGAAAATACTGAAAATAAAAATGAATTAGAAAAGTTACCTGAAGTACAACCTGAAGTACAAGAAATAAAAATGGATGCACCAGTTGAAGAGTCTGAAACCCCAACTGCTGTTCCACAAGAAGAGGCTGAAGAAGATGAACTAACTGGTATTGAGGAAGCTACAGAGCAGGAAATAGTTCAAAAGGTTACTAAAAAAGAATCAAGAAGAAAAAGAAAAAGACGTGGTGACAAAGGCCCTGATTCTGCTAAATCTGAAGCTCCTGAATGGATAGAAAAAGTTGTACAAATAAGAAGAGTTACAAAGGTTGTTAAAGGTGGCAAGAAGTTAAGTTTTAGAGCTGTTGTAATAGTTGGAAATGCAAAAGGTCAAGTTGGAGTTGGAGTTGGAAAAGCTACAGAAGTAATTGGTGCAATTCAAAAAGGTGTTGTAGATGCAAAAAAAAGTTTAATTACTGTGCCTTTAATTAATTCAACAATACCACATCCAGTATGTGGTAAAGCATGTGCTGCAAAAGTCTTGTTAAAGCCAGCCAGAGAAGGAACAGGAATAAAAGCAGGTGGTGCAGCAAGAACTGTTCTTGAATTAGGTGGTGTTGGAGATATTTTATCTAAGTCACTTGGTTCAAGGTCACCATTAAATGTAGCAAGAGCTACGATTTCTGGTTTACAAGAACTTAGAAAGTTTGATGAAGTTGCAAAATTAAGAGGTATGAATTTAAGAGAAATAATAAGGGCGTCTTAAAATGAAACTAATGGATTTAAAACCAAATAAAGGTTCAAGAAGAAAACCTAAACTTTTAGGACGAGGTAGATGTTCTGGTAATGGAAAAACCTGTGGCAGAGGAAATAACGGACAAGGTCAAAGATCTGGCAAAGGAAAAAGAGCTGGTTTTGAAGGTGGACAAACTCCTTTGTACAGAAGGTTACCAAAATTTCAAACTAATGAAAGACCAAATAAAAGGTATTGGACAATTATAAACTTAACAAATTTGGAAAAACTTTCTTCTTATAAAGAAATTACTCCTGAGCTATTACTGGAGAAAAAAATTATTAATGACATTAATGATGGGATTAGAGTTTTAGGTGATGGAGAAATTAAATTTTCTGCTAATATAAAAGCACATTATTTTACAAAGTCAGCAAAAGAAAAAATAGAATCAGCTGGTGGTAAATGTGAAATAATAAGGATCTAATGTCTACCCAGGCTAGAAAAATTGGAAAAGAAGCAGGCATCTCAACTTTTGCAGAAATGTTTAAAGCTAGTGGCCTCATGCAAAAGTTAATGTTTACTGTTCTTATGCTTGCAATATACAGACTTGGAGTACATATTCCTTTAATAGGTGTAAATCATGATCTTTTAAAAAGGTCAAATATTTTAACCAGTGGACTTTTAGGTTTAGTAGATTTATTTGCAGGTGGAGCTTTAAGTGCTTTATCTATTTTTGCTCTTGGTATTGGACCATATATAACTTCCTCAATCATTATGCAGCTTATGACTGAAGTAATCCCTGCCCTAAAAAATATGCAAAGAGAACAAGGCGACCAAGGAAGGAAACAATTTCAACAAATTACAAGAAGAACTACAGTTGCTTTAGCAATGGTTCAATCATTAGCATTAGCAAGATTCCTTGATGTAACTGGAGTAGCAAATGCAGGTACACCAGCATTTTATTTAAATACAGTAGTAGTTCTTACTTGTTCAAGTATTTTTGTTATGTGGCTTGGTGAAGTTATTACAGAATCCGGCATTGGTAATGGTGCATCAATACTTATTTTTATTGGAATAGCTTCAAGAATGCCTATAATGATTAAAGATACAATTACTGCTTTAAATACTGGCTCATCACCTGCATGGGGCGTTGCAACATTATTATTGGTGTTTTGTATATTAGTAATTTTAATTATATTTATTCAAGAAGGAGCTAGGAAGATTTTAGTTTTAGGAGCTAGAAGACAAACTGTTGGTGGAAGAGTTACTAGTGCACCTGATCACTATATGCCATTTAAGATTAATCCTGCAGGAGTCTTACCAATTATATTTGCAAGCTCTTTAATGTTTCTTCCATTGCAATTACTTGCATTTGCAGGTCTGCAAAATAAATCAATCTCTATAACTTTAAGAGATTTTTTTACTAATACTCCTGGTTTTGCACAATTAAGTTTTGCCTTGTCGCAAGTAAAAATACAAGACAATTATATTTTTAGTGATCTTGGAAACTGGCTGACATTGCAAATTGAATATTTATTTAGAAGTGGACATTGGCAGCATTCTTTCATATACTTTTTACTAATCATGTTATTTTCTTATTTTTATGCTTCAATAATTTTAAACCCTAGGGAAATTGCTGAAAACTTAAAGAAAAATGGTTCAGCCATTCAAGGAGTAAAACCAGGCAAAGCAACAAGTGAGTATCTTGATTTAATAATTAACAGATTAATTTTTATTGGAGCAGTAGCAATAGGTTTAGTTGCTGTCCTACCAATTCATGTTGAGCAGCTTTGCCAAGTTAGTACTTTAGGCGGTTTAGGCAGTACATCATTAATAATTTTAGTTGGGGTTGCTATAGATACAAGAAATCAGATTATTACCTATGCACAAACTCATAGATATCAAACAAGAAGCATATTAACAAGCTCTTTTGCTAAAAAACCATTGTTATGAAGTTAAACATTGATAATCTTTTCTCAAAAATTAATCCAACAAATATTTTTATAGCAACTCTTGCAAAAAACTTTATTGAAGCTGCTAAAGTTATTTCCAGAGACTTGCCTTCAGGGAATCTTTATATTAATAATCTGCTTGAATATTTGAAGAGAATTATTTGGACATGTTTACCAATTGCAACTCTTACTGTAAGTGCTAGTTCCCTAATTTATGCAATTCATGTAGCACCAGAACTTTCTCTTAGAGGGTTAAATATATATTTAGGTGGAATAGTTGCATTATCCCTTATTAGAGAAGGGGTTCCTGTATTAGGTTCTCTTGCATTAGTAACTCAGTTTTGTTCTGGCATGACAGCACAAATTGGTTCAATGAAAATTACTGAACAATTAGATGCAATGAAAATTGTAAAAGTTCAGAGCAGTGAATATTTACTTGTGCCTATGGTTATTGCTGGACTTGTTGGTTTTCCCCTAATCATGGTGCTTTGTATAGCAATGGCATTATTGATTAATTTTATATTTTGCAAATTTTTAATTAATATTACTTCAAGTTTATATTTAACATCAATTTTTAGTTCAGTAAATATGAAAGATATTTCTCTTTGTTTAGTAAAGGCATGTATATTTGGTTTTGTAGTAACTTTAGTAAGTTATACATGTGGGATTCTAACTTCTGGTGGTTCTAAAGAAGTTGGTAATTCAACTAAGCTTTCTGTTGTAATAAACTTTGCACTCGTTGTAATTTTGGATTATATAATTACGGCACTTTGGATTTAAAAAGGTTTCTAGGTTTCAGGGTTTCTAGGTTCTAGCCTTGTAACCTTGCAACCTTGTAACTATCCTAGTTCCACTTCTTAATCGATGGTTTTATAACAAGCATTGTACCTTCAGCACCCGGAAGTGCACCTTTTATTAATGCAATATTTTTTTCTTTATCAACTTCTATAACTTTTAATTTTTTAACTGTGATAATTTCATTACCCATTCTAGATGGCATTTTTTTGCCTGGTAAAACTCTTCCAGGGAAAGTATGTGCCCCAATTGAACCTGGCTGTCTGTAAGATTTTGAACCATGAGATTTAGCACCACGGCTTTTTTGGTAAAGCTTTACCATCCCTTGAAAGCCTTTACCAATTGATACTCCTGATACATCAACATATTCATTTGGAATTAATATTTTTAAAGGATCAATCGCTTCACCAATCTTGTAAGTATCTAAGTCTTTTGACTCAACTCTAACTTCTTTTAAAAAACTAAGATTTGGTAAGTTTTTCTTTTTTAAATTTCCTAAAAGTGGTTTGTTTAAATGCTTTTCCTTTTTTACATTTGCTCCGATTTGGATAGCACTGTAACCATTTTTAGATGATGTTTTTATTTCAGTAATAATATTTTCAGAAAGCTCTACTACAGTAACAGGTACAGCATCTCCATCCTTGCTAAAGTACTGAGTCATTCCAAGTTTTTTAGCTAATATTTCTAGTCTTGTCCTTATAGGCCTTGTCATAGTTTTAACTCAATATCTACCCCTGCAGGTAAATCTAATCTTGTCAGAGCATCTGTAGTTTCATTTGTAGGGTTTTCAATGTCTATAAGCCTCTTATGAATTCTTATTTCAAAATGCTCTCTTGATTTTTTATCTACGTGCGGAGATCTATTTACACAATAAATGTGCCTGTCAGTTGGCAAATAAATTGGGCCAGTTATTGCAGCTCCTGTCCTAACAGCTGAATCTACAATTTGATCACAAGAAGCATCAAGAGCTCTATGATCATATCCCTTTAAGCGGATACGAATACGATTTTTTAATGGTTGTTCTAGTGTTTTTTTTGTCATTTACAAGTTATTAGGCAAGGATTTTACTTACTACTCCTGCACCTACTGTTCTACCACCTTCGCGGATTGCAAATCTCATTCCTTCTTCAATTGCAACTGGTTGAATAAGTTCTACTTCCATTGCAATGTTGTCACCTGGCATTACCATTTCAACACCAGCTGGGAGTTTAACTGAGCCAGTAACGTCTGTAGTCCTTACATAAAATTGTGGCCTGTAACCTGGGAAAAATGGCGTATGTCTTCCGCCTTCTTCTTTTGTAAGAACATAAACCTCAGCATTAAACTTAGTGTGAGGCTTAATTGAACCTGGTTTTGCAAGAACTTGACCACGTTCTACACCATCTTTTTCAATCCCTCGTAAAAGTACACCAGCATTATCTCCTGCTTGAATTTCATCTAATGTTTTTCTAAACATTTCAAGTCCAGTTGCTATGGTTTTTGTAGTTTCTTTTATTCCTACTATTTCAACTTCTTCTTGTGCTTTTAACTTACCTCTTTCAACACGACCAGTAGCAACTGTTCCACGACCAGTAATAGAAAATACATCTTCTACTGCCATTAAGAATGGTTTATCAGTCTCTCTTACAGGAGTTGGGATGCTTTTATCAATAACATCCATGAGTTCATGAACACAATCAACATCTTTATTTTCACCTCTTTTGATAGTTGGATTTTTTACAAGTGCTTCCATTGCATTTAAGGCTGAGCCTTTTACAAACGGAATTTCACTACCTTTAAATCCATACTTAGTTAAAAGCTCTCTTGTTTCAACTTCAACTAAGTCAATTAATTCTTTATCATCAACCATATCTATTTTGTTTAAAAACACAACAATATGAGGTACTCCTACTTGACGAGCAAGCAGTATGTGTTCTCTTGTTTGTGGCATGGGACCATCTGCAGTTGAGATAACTAATATTGCTCCATCCATTTGTGCTGCACCAGTTATCATGTTTTTTATATAGTCAGCATGACCAGGACAATCTACGTGTGCATAGTGACGTGCTTTTGTTTCATATTCAACATGTGCTGTGTTAATTGTAATTCCTCTTGCTTTTTCTTCTGGTGCTGAATCAATCTCATCATATTTTTTTGGTTGTGCTTGACCAGTAGCAGCTAGTGCCATTGTAATTGCTGCTGTTAAGGTTGTTTTCCCGTGATCTACATGACCAATGGTTCCAATATTTACATTAGGTTTTGTTCTTTCAAACTTTTGCCTTGACATTTTGCTTGACTCCTTTAAATTGTTTTTACTTATGCTTTACTTGTAAAAAGCTTTAATATTTTACCTGGAAAGTTAAAGCTTGAAAAGATGCCAGTAATAGTTTTTTCCTAGACTAGTAATATGAGAAATCAAAATATTTCTTAATTTCCTATATACAATAGTCAAAATATAGGAATAAAAGCCTATTTTAAAAGGTTTATCCATATTGGTTTGGAAGTATATTGTTATTAAAACACTAACTGGGCTCTCAATAGCTCATGTTGCGTCATAATAATATGCTAAAATACTGCGTTTGATAAAAAAGAAAGATTCACCAAATCCTGTCTTAATGAATATTACAAAAAAAAATCAATGGTTGTCTGGAGTTCTAAGTTGTTTATTAATTAATAGCTTTCTTTTTCAGCTATTTATTCCAGCATATGCCCAGTCAGGGTTTTCAAATATTGGTTCTTTATTTAATAAATTAAAACAAAGTGATGAACGTGGTAAAAATGAAAAAGCAAACTTAGACCAGGCTGCCCTGATAAAGCAGGTTTTAATTCAAGGAAATAGATTAATTTCAGAAAAGCAAATATTAGATACCATTGATTCTAAAGTTGGCACAGAATTTAACAAAGATAAGGTTTTAAATGATCTGGAGTCCATTGACAGATTAGGTTATTTTGTCAGGGACAGTATTCAAGCAAATCCTGAGCAAGAAAAAGATGGTGTGTTATTAAAAATTAGAATTGAAGAAAATAATCCAATTTCAAGAGTACAAATTGTTGGCAATAAAATAATTTCTTCTGAAGAACTCTTAGTAACTTTTCAGGATTTAATTGGTTTACCAGAAAGTTTAACTAAGATATCAGAAGCATTAGATTTAATTGAAAGAAAATACAGAGAACGTGGTTTTGTTTTAGCAAGAGTTAGTGATATTTCTCTTGATCCAGACGGTACTTTAACAATAAACCTAAACGAAGGAATCATAGATAAAGTTGTTATTAAAGGGAATTTAAAAACAAAAGAAAAATACATAAAGAGATTTACTCCTAACTTAAGAGGGGGTGAAACTTACAATGAGATTTTATTAGTTCAAGACTTTAGAGCTCTTCAAGGCACAGGATTATTTAACGATGTACGCAGAACACTTACTTCATCAAAAGAAAATCCAGGAAAATATGATTTAAGTATTGAAGTTGAAGAAAAAAGAAATACTTCATTTGGTTTTGGTGGCGGGGTAAATACTTTAAATGGGGTATTTGCTAACTTTGGATTTAGTAATAATAATCTTTTTGGAGAAGGAAAAAGTGTTTCTCTTAATACTCAGTTTGGCACAGGGATTTTAGCTAACACAATTATTAATCAAAGATTCTTAGCAGACAGAAAAACAGCTCAAGTTGAAGCAAGGTATTTGGATCCTAACTTTTTAGGTACAAATAATTCTGTTAGCTTTTTTACTCATGGTTATACATTTAATAGTTACTTGGTTGACTTGGCTCAGGAAAAAAATATTGGTTTAGGAGTTTCTTTAACAAGACCGCTTGGTATGAACTTGCTGGGTGGTTTTGATTTAAGTGGAGAAAGTGTTGACTTAAAAGAATATGGTTCACAAGCAACTGACTTTTTAACAGATCAGCTAGTAAATGTTGATGATGGAAAGCTTTTAGGTGGGATTACTGAGAAAAATATTTTTAAACCTGGGCAATCAATCTCTGAGCATGAATTATCAGTACAAAAAGCACAAGCAGGTGAGCTTGCAAAAAAAATCAGGGAAGAACAATTACAAGATGGAAGATATCTTAGTTTTAGTCCAACACTTGCATTTGACAGCCGGGACAACTTATTAGATCCTAAAAAAGGTTCTTACAATAAAATTAATTTTGGTCAAGCAATTGGTATTGGAAATGGTAGTTTTACAAAGCTTGGAGTTGATTTAAGACGATATATTCCAGTAGGACAAAAAACAACACTTGCATTTAATTTACAAGGCTCCTCGAGATTGTTAGGTGATATCCCAATGTACAATCAATTTAAAGCTGGTGGTTATTATGGAGTTAGAGGTTACAGATCTTTTTCAGATTTAGGGATTGGTTCAAGGAGCTTACTTGCAAGTGCTGAAATTAGAACACCTTTGTTAGATACTATACCGGGTTTTCAAAATACACCACTTGGTCAAAATTTAAAACTTGTTTTCTTTACTGATTTAGGTTATGTAGGAGGTAATAGCAGGATAAACAGATTGTTTAACAGATTAGATACTGCATTGTCAACAGGTATTGGACTTAGAGCAAATGTTCCAATGCTTGGATCAATTAGAATTGATTATGGTATACCATTTATGAGAACTTTATGGCATAGTAAAAATATATTTGGAAGGTTTAATTTTGGATTAGGTGAAAGATTCTGAGGTTATCAGGTATTATTAAAGAGATACTTTTATTTAGGAGATATAAAAATGAATAGAATATTGAGTTTATTAGTGCTGATTACTTTTATTTCTTGGCCTAGTTATGGTTTAGCTCAAAGCAGTTCAAAAATTGGTGTTGTAGATGGGGAAAGGCTTTTTGATGAGTTTCCTAGTGCACAAGATGCTACTAAAAAAATTGCAGATGCTCAAGATGAATTAAAAGATACCATTAGTGAGACTGAAAAAATTTATAGTGAATTTGAAAAACAGAAAAAATCAGATTCTGAAAAATTAACTAAGAAAAAAGAACTTCAAGCAAAAATAGATTTAAAAGCTCAAGAAACAAAAAAGATGATTGAAACGTTATCAACTCAGATTGAGAATGATATTTTACAAGCAATTAAAAAAATTGCAGGAGAAAAAGGGCTTGATGTTATTCTTGATAAGAGAGCTGTCCTTGTTGGTGGAACTGATATTACTGATTCTGTATCTCTTCAATTAAAGAAAAAAGCACCACTTGCTAATGGAGATCCAGCAAACATAAATCAATTAAAAAAGTAGAGACGCATGGCCATACGTCTCTACAAAAAAACATAAATTAACATGCCTAAGGTAGTTCCAAAAACATTAGATGAAATTAGAGCTTTTATAGATGGTGAATTAGATGGTAGAAAAGATCTAGTTATAGACAGTTTAGCAACATCTCCTGACAGTTCTACCAGTGACGATCTACTTCTTATTTTTGAAGAAAAGTATTTAAAGAATATTCAAGAATTAAAAGCAAAAGCTTTAGTAGTTTCTTGTGATTTAAAAGAAAAATTTTCTGAAACTAAATTACCAAAAATATGGGTAAAAAGACCAAGATTAGTTTTAAAAAAATTACTTAATCTTTTTAGTAAGCTAAAATCTTTTCCAAAAGCAGGTATTCATGAAAAAGCAATTGTTGACTTATCTTCCAAGATTTCTAAAACTGCATGCATTGGTGCAAATGTTTACATTGGAGCAAATTGTATAGTTGGCGAGAATACTATAATTTACCCAAACTGTACTATCTTAGACAATTCACAGATTGGAAATAATGTAATTTTACATCCAGGTGTTGTAATTGGATCTGATGGTTATAGTTATGTTACAGAAGAAGAAAGTAATTTAGAAAAAGCAAAAAAAGGTAATTTTAATTTTAATCTAGGTCGTCAAATACAACATAAAATCTCATCAATTGGAAATGTAATTATTGAGGATGATGTTGAAATTGGAGCAAATAGTTGTGTTGATGCTGGGACAATTGGATCTACAATAATTGGTGCAGGTACAAAAATAGATAACCTAGTACAAATTGCTCACAATTGTAAAATCGGAAAAGATTGTTTAATTGTAGGTCAGGTTGGTTTTGCTGGCAGTGTCCAGACTGGCGACAGGATTATAGTTGGCGGGCAGACTGGTTTTGCAGACAATATAAATATTGGAAGTGATGTGATTTTTGTAGCAAGAAGTGCAGTTCATGGTGATATTCCATCAAATAGTATTTATATTGGAATGCCAGCAGTACCATATAAAGAATATTTTAAGAATGAAAAAGAAATGAAACGATTGCCAAGAAAATTTGAAAATCTTGAAGCACGGTTAAAATCACTAGAAGAAAAATTACGCATAGGAGTGTAGGGGCTTGACAAGCCAAGCCCTTCTAACAATGAAGAAGATAGCCATCGTTATAGGCACACGTCCAGAGGTAATAAAATTAGCCCCTGTTTATCTAGAATTAAAAAAATCTAAAAAATTAAAACCAATTTTAATAAACACTGGTCAGCACAAAGAAATGACTGATCAAATGCTTAAGTGGCTTGGGATTAAAGAAGATTATAATTTACATCTTATGGAAAAGAATCAATCCTTGCCAAACCTTACAGCAAGGGTGATTGAGAGTACATATAAAGTCTTTGAAAAAATAAAACCTGATTTAGTAATGGTAGAAGGAGATACAACAAGTGTTATGGCTGCAAGTTTAGCTGCGTTTTATTTAAAAATTCCAATTGCACATGTTGAAGCAGGGCTTAGAACAAACAATATTTATAATCCATATCCAGAAGAAATGGCAAGAAGAATGGTATCTCATCTTGCAACAATTCATTTTGCACCTACAGATAAAGCAGTTTTAAATTTAAAAAAAGAAAATATAAAAAATAATGTTTTTAAGACAGGAAATACGATTATTGATGCATTGTTGTATACAATAAAAAATTACTGTAGAGACGCATGGCCATGCGTCTCTACAGACAAAATCAATTTTAAAAAACATCGTGTGATTTTGGTAACGATGCACCGCCGTGAAAATTTTGGTAAAGCACACAAGGAAATTACAAAAACATTAATAAAGATTTTAAATAAATTTCCTGATATTGCAGTGCTTTTACCTCTTCATAAGAATCCAAAAGTTAGAAACGTAATAAGTCCTATTTTAAGAAAACATAAAAGAGCATTTTTAACTGAACCACTTGATTATGTACCATTTGTGTATGCTATGAAAAATTGTTATTTGATTTTAACTGATTCAGGCGGAGTACAAGAAGAAGCACCAACCTTTAGAAAGCCAGTACTAGTGCTTCGTACAACAACGGAACGTCCTGAAGGGATAAAAGCAGGCTCTGCAAAATTAGTTGGTATTAATCCAGAAAAAATATTTAAAGAAGTTTCAAAATTACTAACAGACAAAAAAGCATATAACAAAATGGTAAAAGTAAAAAATCCATATGGAGATGGTAATGCTGCTAAAAGGATAGCAAGGATTTTAATCAGGCTTATCCCTATTTAAGATAAAAATAATTCTCAATTCTCAATTTTTTAATTTACTGGTAAAATAATTGTTTGGAATGAAAAAAACATTAAAACTTTATATTGATACCTCTGTCTGGAATTTTTCACTTGAAACTGATAGGTCTGGTAGTACTTTAACAGATGACTTCTTACAGTTAATTATAAAAGAGAGTCATGATGTTATTGTCTCTGATACAGTAATGGCAGAAATTGAAGATGCACATGAACCAAGGAAAAGTAATTTACTTGGATTAATAGAAATAGTTTCACCTCAACAATTTGTGGGTAAAAAGGAGTAAAAGCTATGAGCGAACCAGAGCCAATGAAACAAATTCATGACATACGTCACAAGATGTATGAAGAAACAAAACATCTATCTGATAAGGACTTTTTAGAATATTATAGAAAAAAGTCTGAAGAAGCCCAAAAACAAATGAAAAAGATAAAACCTGCAAAAGACTTAAAGACATTTTTCTTAGAGCTAAAAAAGCAACAAGCAAGTTAAAAATTTACTCTTAACCACTTTCAGGCTTATCCCTATTTAAAATAAAAATAATTCTCAATTTTCAATTTTTTAATTTCTCCACCAAATAACCTGTTTCAATTTTTCGGGGGGGGGGGTAAAACAAAAATAGTGTTTTACTTCAAGATAAGGAGAAAAGATATGAAAAAGATTTTTGCAATGTTAATAGTTTTAATTTATACCAAGCTGAGTAAATAAGTTTACACACATAGGAACAAATAGGTAGAAATAGCTGGCCTTTGATTGGAGGTGCAGTTATGAGTAAATTAAAACACAATTTAAACGATTATGATTTTTTAGAGTTATACAAGAATGAG